>DASROK010000537.1:0-16411 GCA_035646915.1 Gemmatimonadaceae bacterium | reverse complement strand
TTGCAGCAGCAGTCCGCTCATTGTCACCGGTCAGCATGACGACTTCGGTTCCCATGTTCTGCAGAGCCTGAACGGCCCTGAGTGATTCCGGCCTCACTTCATCGGCGACGCCGATGATCCCCGCCACCTTTCCATCGACCGCGACGATCACTGGAGTCGATCCTTCAGACGAGAGCTCATCGAGCTTCGACTCGACTGGGCCAACTTCGATTGCGCGAGAGCGCATGAATGCAGAATTACCGATGAGAACGCCCCGATCTCCTACCCTCGCTTCGAGACCCTGACCAGGCAGCGCGCGGAATTCAGCAGGAGGCGAGAACGACAGCTTCTTTTCCTTTGCGGCTTTGACAATGGCGGTTGCAAAAGGATGCTCGCTCGCCGATTCAGCACTGGCCGCAATCAGGAGAAGCTCATCCGCCGAAACTGTAACCGCATTTATGCCGGTGACACTCGGCTCTCCGCGAGTGATGGTCCCGGTCTTGTCGAGCACGACTGTCGACACCCGGTGCGCAATCTCGAGGCTCTCGCCGCTTCGGACGAGGATGCCGTTTTCTGCTCCAACGCCTGTGCCGACCATTATCGCCGTTGGTGTCGCGAGGCCGAGCGCACATGGACACGCAATGATCAGGACAGAGACAAAGTTCACGAGCGCAAGCGTGAATCTCGTCTCGACTGGCGCGAGAACAAACCACACCGCAAAAGTTGCGATTGCAATTGAGAGCACGATTGGCGTAAAGATTCCGCTCACCACATCCGCCAGCCTGGCAATTGGTGCTTTAGATCCCTGTGCCCTCTCGACCATTTCCACGATGCGCGCAAGCATCGTCTCTCTGCCGACCTTCGTGGCGATGAACGTGAATGAGCCCGTTCGGTTGATCGTGCCGCCAAATACCGTTTGCCCTGCAGTCTTTTCCACCGGAACACTCTCGCCTGTCAGCATCGATTCATCGATTGCCGACATACCGGTGGCGACTGTTCCATCGACAGGAATTTTTTCCCCTGGCCGGACGAGCACGGTATCACCGGGCACTACAGCCTCGACGGGGATTTCGACTTCCCCGCCGTCTCGAATGAGCCTTGCATTCTTCGATTGAAGTCCGATGAGACGCTTGATCGCATCGGAAGTTCTTCCCTTCGCCCGCGATTCCAGCATCCGCCCAAGCAGAATGAGAGCGATGATGACCGCAGCCGCCTCGAAATACACTGGGGCGGGCATGCCATGTGAATCGCGTGCGCCAGTCATCAGCGCCATCACCGAATAGACGTAGGCGCTGCCGGTTCCTACCGCGATCAGCGTATTCATGTCGGCGGCGCGATGTCTGAGCGCAGCCCATGCGCCTCTGTAGAACTGAGCGCCACAGTAGAGCACCACGGGAGTTGTGAGGAGAAGCTGAATCCACCGGGCGCCGGGAGAGTCGAGCAACGCAATGCGTCCATGCGACATCGCGATCACGAGAACCGGAACAGCGAGCACCAGCGCAATCCAGAACTTGCGTTGAAGCTTCTCGTATTCGTCACGCCGCACGCGGGCCTGAACGTCGTCACCCGAGATGCCCGCCGACGGGACAGGAACGATCGCGTCGTAACCAGCATCGCGAATTGTCTCGACGATCTTTTCGACACCGGTGATTCCCGGATCGAAACGAACCATCGCCCGTTCGGTTGCCAGATTGACGGATGCTTCCTGCACCCCCTCGGCTTTGGCGAGAGAGCGCTCGATTCGAGCCGCACAAGCAGCGCAGGTCATTCCGGTGACCGGAAGATCGATACGGTCCACTGTTTTTTCGGCAACCGCGCTCATTCTACTTCCCTGACTTGTACATGAGATCGACGATCTCGTCGTACATCGCTCCTGCTTCGGCTTCGCTGCTCTTGATCGCATTGGTCGCGCAATGCCGGAGATGATTCTTCATCAGCTCCTTTCCTACGGAGCGCAGCGCTTCATGGACTGAAGAGATCTGCGTCATTATGTCGGCGCAGTATCTGTCATCCTCGACCATTTTCTGAAGCCCGCGCACCTGTCCTTCAATGCGTCGGAGCCGCTTCAGGTTTCGCGCTTTTGCGTCGGGCTCGACGTAGACCGCTTTCCGATCATGCGTGACAGGCATAACCGAATAGTAGATACCCTAGGGGGGTATGTCAACTGGAATGCTGAATACTGAATTCTGACCAACTGCTTCTGGTCAGCATTCAGCATTCAGCATTCGTCTTACTTGCCCAGTCCGCCTCGCTTCCTGACGATCCCTGGGTATCGCCAGCAGTCCGGCGTGTTCGTCCCGCGAACGCAGCCATTGTAGCCTCGAAGCGCCTGATGCAGCGTACGCGACCGCTCGAGATTGTCGGCCAGAACCGCGACGCCGTGGCAGATGTTCGCATCCACATCGAAAAGGTCCGCCGAGCGGCATCCCCATTTGCCGGCCTGGAACGGCATCACCTGCATCAGCCCGCGCGCGCCAACCGGGCTTTTTGCGCGCGGATCAAGCCAGGGATTCTCCGTAAGCAGCACACCAACAAGAAGCTGGCTCTCGATGTTGCGCCGCCGCCCCTCTTTCACAAGAGCGGCAGAAATCCGGTGCACCAGAGATTTGTTCGCGTTCCTCCGGCTCAGAATACCAGCGACATAAGCTTCGTCGCTTCCTGATGGAAAATCGCCGCCGCTGTAAGCAAGCTCGGACGCGGTGGGCCGCTCGCGCAGCACGATGTCGAGAATTTCCGAAAGCGTCGGGCGCGTGGCAACCACAACAGCCGGCGCAATGGTGAGCGGCAAGACCGCCGCGGGAGTCTCGGCATCTCGATCGATACGCGCACGCATTCCTATTGCAGCGCTCAACAACACTACTGCGACTGCTGCGAAAATGATCAACCTGAAGCGGCCCATGCCTCTTATACTAATCAGCCCCCGCGATGTTCTGGGCTACTGTTGAGCTATTGATCGCGGAAGCTGCCAGAGCTGCATCTGGTTGAGCGGTCCAATGGGGATTGCCAGCCGGTTCCGCCTGGTATCAAACCCGATGTCAGCCGGAGACAGCACATTGCTGGCAATGCGCCGATTTTCGCCGTTGCCGAGCAGGCGAACGCTCGAGTCGTTCCAGGCCGCTACCATATACTTGCCTCCGCCGAGCGGCTCGATTCCATCGAACTTGCCGTCTCCTTTCGCAAGGAGCTTCCTCTCGCCTGTTGGCGATAGCGAGTAAACCTGGCTGTGAAACGGATCGAATGTCACAACGATCAGGCTGTTGGCCTCCCTGTCCCATGTAATTCCGTTCGGCCGCATCAGTCCCGCACCCTGAGAGATGACTTCGGGTTTTCCATCTGCGACACGGAAGATCTTGTCGGCCCCCTTGTAGATGACACCCTTTTCCGTCATCAGAATCCCGGTATCAGTGATGTACATCGCTCCATCGCCGCCGATTGTCACGTCGTTCAGGAGAAGTGCGCCGAGTGGTTTGAGGTCGATGTTGGCTAGCGCGACCCCTGTCTTGCGGTTTATCGCGCGCATCACGTCGATGTCGCAGATCCACAGGGTATCGCCGTGGATCGCCATTCCTTTCGGTGCGTCCAGAACAACTCCCGCCTTTCCATTCTCGGCAAACACTTTGGATTTGGAGAGATCCCCGGCCATCACCTGGATGATGTAGCCGTTCGCATCCTTTACCGATCCAAAGCCCACCATGTTCGAGATGAAGAACACATCCTGCGCGGCATCGTACTTCACCGATTCAGGCTGATGCAGATCGCCGAGCCACGCTATCTGAGTCGCCAGTGGAGCAGGTGCGAGTGATTCGCCTTTCGATCGTACCTGACCTTCTTCGCCTGGTCGTGCGCATGCGTTCGCAGACTGAACCAGAAGAAACACCAGCAACGCTCGATTTCCGAATGAGCTTCGCCTCATCTAAACCCTCCCGATGGATTTTCTGCACAGCCGGCGACAATATCTGCATCGCTAACCCCGTGCCGCAGGTCCTTACCGCCACCGGTTTCTCATGCGCAGAATTCTTTGGGCTGCATTCATCCTGTTCGCGTCGATATCGGCGCACACCGCCCACGCACAGCCCACGGCGATAAGGCAATTCCGGACGGCCAGCGAGCATAAGATCCTTCGCGAGTTTCTGGATCTCCTCACGATTCCCAACGTCGCGTCGAACAGCGAAGGAATCGCAAAGAACGCCGCCTTCATATCGAAAATGATGGAGACTCGCGGCATTGCGGCGAAGCTCCTCTATGGTCCGGACAAAAGCGCGCCACCTCTCATCTATGGAGAGTTGCTGACACCCGGCGCAAAGCAGACCATCGTTTTTTATGCGCACTATGACGGTCAGCCCACCGATCCTGCAAAGTGGACCGGCAGCGAGCCGTGGAAGCCGGTGATTCGAACTCGCGCTCTCGAGCGAGGCGGGTTGGTCATTCCCTTCCCGGCTGACGGAGTCGCAATCGATCCCGAATCCCGAGTGTACGCGCGATCTGCATCTGACGACAAAGCTGGAGTGATGTCGTTTCTGGTTGCGATCGATGCGCTGAAAGCAGCGTCGCTGAGTCCAACCGTGAACATCAAGCTGGTGTTCGACGGTGAGGAGGAAGCTGGATCGCCGCACCTGGGCGAGATTATTCGCGCGAATTCACAATTGCTGAAGGCAGATGCATGGATCATCTGCGACGGACCTGTGCATCAGTCAGGCAGAAAGCAGGTCGTGTATGGCGTCCGCGGCGACATGAACGTCGATCTCGCTGTGTACGGTGCCAATCGTCCGCTTCACAGCGGACACTATGGAAACTGGGCGCCGAACCCTGCCTTTCTCCTGGTTCATCTGCTGGCTTCAATGAAAGATGAATCAGGACGAGTGCTGATACGCGGATGGTATGATGATGTCACGCCTCTCGGTGAGCTCGAGAAGAAAGCGATTCGAGAGCTGCCGCCGTTTGACGACTCGCTGCGGACACAGCTCGGGTTTCTCAAACCCGAAGGCGGCGGACGCTCGCTTGCGGAGCTGATCAACGAGCCTTCGCTCAATATCAATGGTATTGTGAGTGCCGAAGCCGGACCGGGCGCCCGCAATGTCATTCCCACAACAGCTTCAACGACTCTCGATCTCAGGCTGGTCGAGTCGATCGATTATCGAAAGCAGATGCAGCGGCTGGTGCAGCATATCGAGCGAGAGGGATTTACTGTGCTCGATCACGCTCCATCTCCCGAAGAACGACTCAAGTACGCGCGCATTGCGACAGTGAAGCAACGCGGCGGCGGTTACAATGCGGAAAGAACTCCGATGGATCTTCCCATTTCGCGATCCGTTCTCGCTGCAGTGCGGTCGGTATTTCCCGGACGCACACTGGCGATTCCGACTCTCGGTGGAAGTCTTCCGCTTTCGATCATCGGGGATGCGCTGCACGTGCCGACCATAACCGTGCCTATCGCGAACTACGACAACAACCAGCACGCAGAAGATGAAAGCATCCGGCTGCAGAACTTGTGGGACGGCATCGAGATAATGGCTGCGCTGATGCGACTTCAATAATTCCGCCACGAGGGTAAAATGGAACAAAGCACCAGTGGTGTTTCGCTCGGCCGCATCCGGCAGATCGCCATAATCGTCAAGGATGTCGAGCGCGCGACGAAGTTCTATCGTGACGTGCTGGGAATGAAATTTCTTTTCGAGGTGCCTGGACTTTCGTTCTTCGATGCAGGCGGCGTCAGGTTGATGCTCGGCAAAGCCGACGGGCCGGAGACAGAAAAAACATCATCCATACTTTATTACATCGTGCCCGACATCATCGGCGCTCACAAAGTGCTCGAGGAAAAGGGTGTAGAGATCATGATTGCTCCGAGGGTAGTTGCGCCGATGCCCGATCATGATCTGTGGATTTCCGACTACAAGGATTCAGAGGGAAACATCTTCGCTCTCATGAGCGAAGTGCCTCGGGATCTATAGACATTTGTGTCTGTGTTAGGGATTCGTAAAATCGCCTGGATTCGACACCAACTGACAAACCCTTCGTAGTGTCTCTATGTCCAATGTGCAGAAAGGACAACGAAGGGCTTAAATCAGTGAGGCGTTATGCAGGCACCATGGCATGAAGGCGACGTAGCAGCAGCTACTTGCAGCGTATGCGGTAAGCAGGTCAACGCGCGATACGAGACGCGCGACATCAGGATGAGCCGCTCGAGCGTGACCTTCTCGAACATTCTCGTGGGAGTTTGCAGTGAGTGCAATTCAGTCTCGCTGCCGCGGCAGTCCATAGCTCAGATCAGAGAGCTGAGCGCCTGGAAGTAGTCCGGGAGAAGTAAGTCTGGCGCTGTGGGGGCGGCCAGACCCAGCCCGCAATGCGAGAACATCCGCATTGCGGGCAACTCTTATGAATACTGAATGCTGAATGCTGACTGACGTCGCAGTCGGTCAGCATTCAGAATTCAGTATTCCCGGCCGGTAAACCTTTTGAAAACTCAGCACGACTCACTGGCATGACGGCTATGGAGCTTCAGCTGGAGTCCCTCCCGACATACGAAACGGCGACGGCATCGAGTGACGCAGCGCTGATCGCTGCGGCCATCACGGGTGCAGAGCCGGCGTTTCGTGAGCTCTTTCGCCGTCATACGCCGCATCTCCTACAGTTCGTAACCAGAGTACTTGGCGCATCCCGCGCGGATGCCGAGGACGTGGTTCAGGACACGTGGCTGCGCGCGTATCCGGCGCTGGTGACGTTTCGAAGCGAGTCGAGCTTTTCCACCTGGCTTTGTTCAGTGGGACTGCGCGCCGCTCTCGATTCGATGCGAAAGGGAAAACGTCACCAGGCGGAATCATTGTTCGAGGACGATGCGTCAAGCGATCCGCCGCTGAGCGAAGATCGCATGGACATCGAGAACGCAATTGCGCGTCTGGCGCCTGGATACAGGATGGTGCTGGTGCTTCACGATGTCGAAGGATTCACGCACGACGAAATTGCGCTGCAGCTCGGCATCGCGCCGGGTACGTCGAAAGCGCAGCTCTTCAAGGCGCGCAGGGTGATGCGCGCACTGTTAACTGGATGGGAGAAGCCCGATGTACAATGACGAAGAATTCGAATTGACGCTCGAAGAGCAAAACGCTCTCGCGTCGCTGCCGCGCGAAATGCCGCCGGGCGATTTGCTCGAGGCAAAAGTGATTCGTGCACTGAGGAGTGAAGGACACTTCCGTGTTGCACCAGCGCGCCGCTCAGGCAGCATCAGTGCCGCAGTGAAGATCGCCGCGGCAATCGCACTCTTTGCCGGCGGAGTTGCCACCGGTCGATACGTGCTCCAATCATCTGACTCGCGTGACAGCGCGTCAGTCTCCGCCCCCGCTTCACAGAACCGCGACGTCGAGCAAAACACTCCGCGCACCGAAACACGTCCGGTCCGTCGAAAAGAAACGGTGGTCGCGGAAAGGGAGATGTGGCTGTGAGACATTCATTGATCAGATTCGCGATTGCCGCGCTCGTGGTGTGCGCGCTCATTCCCCGGCGCGCCGCAGAAGGCCAGGTTGCCACGACGGTCGCGCCATCAACCGCCTGGACGACATCGACCCAGATGCTCGGCATCGAGAACTTTCGATGTGACTGCACGATAAGCACCTCCTCTGATTCTAAGAGGCGTTTTGTTTTTCGCTCCGAGCCAACAGTGCTTGGTGTGGCCCGCCGAGGCCCGTCGTATGGAATTCTATATCGTGGAGATGTGATCACTCACGTTGACGGCTACTCGATTCTTTCGGCGGAAGGCGCGCGTCGCTTTTCTTCCATCGACGCCGGTGACGATGTCGATCTCACCTTTAAGCGTAACGGCAGGGCGATGAAGGCGAGCATTCACGCTGAAGAAGCGGAACCGAACGGGTATGTGCTTGCTCCTGAGGCGCCCGGCGGGTACTCCATCGGCTGGGATGCCACACCGACTCCTGCAATCCCCGCAACGCCTCCGGTGGCTCCGATGGCCACCGTCCCTGCAATGCCGGCCGTCCCGGCAGCACCTCGCGTTAGAGGCGTCTGGCCTACTCCGGCAGTACCGGCAATCCCCGCAATTCCGGCCGTTCCCCGAGGATGGTTTGGTTTTTCGATTCGCTGCAACGGCTGCGGATGGGCGATGTCTCCTGGCCAATCGCCGGTATGGGAATCAGACGAGCCACCCGAGCTCGCGATGGTTGCTGTGGAAAGTCCGGCCGGACGTGCCGGCCTCCGCGCAGGCGACAGGCTTACCCATATCGATGGGCTTTCCCTGCTGACGCGCGAAGGGGCTCGCAGATTTGGTCGCGTCAAGCCAGGTGAGCGCGTCCGTCTTACACTGAAGCGCGGCAACGCCACGCTCACGAGGGAATTGACACTGCTCACACGTCCTGAAGTCCGCGCTGCGCTTGCGGCTGCTTCACCTCGTGCGGCAACTACGGTGCGTCCATCACTTCGCCGCGAGCTCCGCTATACGGGAGACCTCGACAATGTTTCGGTTGAAGTCTGGAGCACAGGCGGACCGACTGTCGAGAAAATCGGTGATACAATGGTTATCACGACCGGATCGTCCGTCGTAAGGATCAAGGTAGATCCAAAGAAGTCGCGCGATTAATCAGAACGCTATCCAGTAGCTCGCTTTGACAAGGAAGATGTTGTCAGGGTGAGCATCGAATAATGCCGACTTGTCGCGTCCGAAGTCGAAGTTGCCCACGGGATCGGTGTCCGCACGGTTCTGCTGCCATACGAAGTAGAGGGTAGAGCCCGGGCGATACTCCCAGCGAACAACGGCGTTGCCACGAAGCGAGCGGAAGTTGAAATCCGGATCTCCAACCTGGAATGACGATGCCGGCCCAATCGGCCCATCAGGATCTATTGTATAGAGTCTCTGGCCGTTTACGGTCGAGACGCTGATTTCATCGCCGGAGAAAGTGTGCTGCGTTCTCTTTCGCGGCGTTACAAATTCGTTGAAGGTGACATAGTCACCGCTGAAGATGAGAGGCTGGGCAAAAAGTTCGAACGTGAGAGTTGGAGTGAACGTCACGTTCGCCCGCGTGCTCACGGACAGTTGCTTCGATGTGAATCCCGCGAAGATGTACCGCCTGCCGTAGAAATCGGTCGCGGTGGGATCTGCCAGCGATGTCACGAACTGCCCTACCGATCCGGAGCGATTGAAGCCCGGACCCGCTGAGAGCTGCACGTTCGACGTCGGCTTCCATGTGACATTCGCGTTGAGGTTGAGCGCGTCAGGACCGTAATCGTAGTCATTGAAGCTCGGATTAATCGACGCCGAGAATGTCTTTCGCGCATCGGTTTGCAGGAAGATCTGGTGATAGCGGTATCCTCGCTTCCTGATCACCGGGCCACCACGCAGCACTCGATCATCGAATACACTGGGCGTGCGAATCACGAATGCATTCGCCTGCCAGAAATTGCGGAGCTGCCCGAAAATTCCGATCGCAAACTCGCGATCTGTCAGGTCGCCATCGTAATTCACCTGCTGCTGCGCACTTATCACCGCGAAATAGTTGCGATAAATCGGACCAGGCTTGGTGATCGAGCGGGCAAAATTCGCATTCATCCACACGTAGTCGGACGTGGTGTTGAAGGAGATGTCGTTTACCTCGAACCCGGGGCTTCGATAGTTCACCATGCTTTCCCACAGCCAAGTTCCGCCGTCCTTCGCAATGCGGGCATATCCGCCATACCCCGTCAGGCGTGTGGCGTTTTCATCGAACGCGTCCGAGAACAGACCGTTGCCGCTCCCCTTTCTGTCGGGCCGCTGGAAGTAACGCGCGCTCGAGCGCTGAATGCGCTGCATTGCGAGCTCTGATCCGCGCACATCGCTCAGCGCCCACTGGCCCATGAACGAGTAGGCGCGATCCTTCCACGATGTGAACCAGTCAATGCCGAGACTCCTCGCGGCACTGGGCAGCCTTGCATCGGCGAGTGAATCGCTTGTGAATCGATCGACCGAGGTCACAATTCCCCCAAACGACTGGGCACCACCCTGAAAATCCTTTCGACCCCGGCCGACGAAGTAGTTGGAAAACGGCTCCACTTCGGATCGCGACCTGAGTCGATCGCCCGTTATCGGATCCACTGTGATTACATCGGCCATTTCTTTTCGCGTGACCGCATCCATGACACCAAGCAGCAGCTTGCCCCTGGTTTGCCCGGTGATTTTCGCTGCGCCGAGTATTGTCGCGTTTTCCGGCTGATCGACGTACGTGCCCGATGGGAAAAGCTGCGGGCTTCGTCCAATACGGCGTGTATAGAAAAGCTGAAGGTTGCTTACGTTGCTGCAGAAAAAGCAGCTGAAGTTTCCAAAACCAAATGCGTTCTGCCCCTCGATAAAGAAGGGCCGCTTCTCGGAGAAAAACGTCTCGAATGCGGAAAGATTTACGACCGCGGGATCTACCTCGACCTGGCCGAAATCCGGATTGAATGTCGCGTTGAGAGTGAGGTTCGATGTCAGGCGGTACTTGAGATCGCCGCCCAGCCGGTAATCAGTATCGCTGTTTTTCGTAAATGGATTCGATGGATCAGGCGGTCTGATGCGTCGGTTCCGGCCAACAGTGTAAGGAAGCAGCTCCATCCCACGCGGACGCTCTGCGATCTTGATCCCCTGGAGATGCCCGTAGCGTTGGGGCCCGCCTACCTCGTTGTTCGGCCACCAGGCGAAATGAGTTCGCTCATTGAGGCGATGCACAAAGCGGATGACCTGAACGCCCCACGTCTGGTCTACGTCGCGCGAGAAGTTCAGCTGGCTGAAAGGAATACGGAGCTCTGCTGTCCAGCCGGCGCTGTCAATCTGCGCCTTGCCTTCCCAAACCGGATCCCATGTGGGATCTCCAGTACCGTCTCGCTTTGCGCCCGAAGGATTGAGAAAGAAATTGTATCTGGAGCTGTGATCGTGATAGCTGTCGAACGTGACCTGGAAGATGTCACTGTCGGTTTCGCTGAGGGCATCCCGCCGCAGCAGCCGTGTCACGACTCCCTTCCCGCCCATCGTGTCGAACATCCGCGCTCCGACGTAGATGGCCTGATCGTCGTACGCGAATCTCACTTCGGTTTTCTGAGTGGCCGGCTTCCCTTCGTCTGGTTGCGACTGGCGGAACTCAGTTATCGCCGGCGCGGTTCGCCACACTTCCTCATCGAGTTTGCCGTCGATCGACACGCTCGATGTAAGTCGAACAGCAGTGGCGACTGGGGCAGGCTGTGGATGAACTCCTTTTGCTTGTGCCTCAGTGCGGGTGGGCGGGCAGACGAAAGACGCGACGATGATCAGTGTGAGCGCCTGCGCTGCGGGGTAGCGAATGGAATTGCGCATCTTGATTACTGGTTCAGGGGCGTGACACCACTCCCCGTGATTTGCACCGGGCCAGCTACTTGGACGCAGGATGCGCCGAAAGGGTTTGGCCCGCCTGCCGCGTACCATTCATAACTCCGCGCAGGCCGTGACGTTGTCGGGTTTTGCGAAGGCTGTTGTCAGAGATTTGTAAGCCGATTACGCGAAGGAACGAATCACTGACACAGCGCGCGCGATGTCTCGATCGCTTGTTGCGATTTACCTGCTCTTCAGAACTGCCAGCTCTCGGCGCACAGAATCAACCTGCGGTTTCAACGAAGGCTCGGCGGTGGCTCGCATGCCGAGGTAATGCTCATACGCGCGGATTGCGCGCTTCTTGTCGCCCGCTCGCGCGGCGAGACGTCCCTGTTCCCGGAGCTGCAGTCCAAGATACGGAACAGCTTCAGTCGACCATACTGCGTACCGCCCGACGAGCGTTTTAGCACGCGCCAGGTCGCCAAGCTTTTCGAAAACTCGCGCTCCAAAAATTGTGTGCTGCGCAAGCCGTGACGTGGGAGCTCTCGAGATATCGGACACATCGAGAGCGAGTATCAGCGAGTCGACCTTTTCCACCGACCGGCGCAGATTCAGGGAGTGTGCAGCATCGTCGTAGAGCATCTCGATGAACGCAATCTCGAGCTCCACAGTCACCGGCGTATTCGGAGCGTCCTTGGCGAACAGACGCATACGTTGAATGGAACGCCGGGTTTGACTCGTATCGCCGTGGGCGATTCGCCACGGCTCCATCACTCTCACCAGTGCGCGCTGTATTGCTCTTCCCGCAGAATCGGGCGCGTCTGGTTTAGCTTCGTACTGCGCGAGAATCCTTGCGGGCTGCACTGCCTGCTGATCGGGAATCTCACCCATTGTCGCATCTCTTACAGCTATTATCAGTGCATTGAAATCGAGCGCGCTGTCCTTCGACGCGTTCAGGTATTTCATTGCGTCGGCCGGTCTCCCCAGATCCAGCATGACGTCATGAGCAAACCGCGACCGCGCGCGTTTGTCCGCATCGGTTGGTGAGAGAGCGATGAACCGGTCGACCGCTTCCCTTGCCTGTATTGCGCCGGTTCCATCGAACAGCATGTGACGAATGATTGCTGTCAGATTGTTTTCCGGCCTCGGCCCAAGCCTCGTGAAAATCTTTTCAGCTTCGGCATTGTCCCCGCGTCGTGCGGCAAGGTACCAGTCGTTGAGGACGCGCCAGTATGCCGCTGTATCGGCCGCCGACCTGAGCTTGAATGCGCGCGAAAGGAATGCTGTGTCACCCATCGAAGGCGCGAGTGGCATCGCATGCGTATACCCCGGCAGATACGTTGAGTCGAGCTCCATCGCTTTTTTGAATCCCGCGAGCGAGCGCTCTTCCCAGTTGGGAATGCCTATCGCGGAGCCAAAGTGGAATATCTGATCCGCGAGGAGATACCACGCCTCGGCGTTGTCAGGGGCAAACGACAGATAGCGTTCGCGCGCCTTGAATACGTCGAGGTTCGACGAAACTCCCGGATAATTTGGTCCGGCAAGAGCAATGAGAAGTGATTGATCCCTGGGACTCAGTCGCGCTTTCTCCCGCATCGCGATCTCGATGCCGCGGTTGCCCAGCGGCTGATCACCATACCATCCGGTTGCGAGACGCAATCCCAGCCCTGCGAGGGCGAATGTCGAGTCTTCCTTCAGTGCGCGATCAAAATCTTTTGCGGCATTGACCGCGTCTCCGCGCCTCAGCCGCGCCTGCCCGTCGAGATAAGCACGGAGCGCCGGCAGCGACGTGCTGGTGAGATTCGTCATGCGCGTCGCCGCTTCACCCGAAGTCTGGGTCAGAAGCTGAGTCGCGATCTGATTGACGAGAGACGCAAGACTGTCGGGCGGACCCTCGACACTCACTCGTGTTATCTGATCTCCCTTTCCTACCCCAAGCAGCGAAACCGTGAGCACGAGTCGATTCGGAGTTCCGACAACATCACCAAGAAGTGCCTTGCCGGCTTTCAGCTGCCGTGCAAGCTCGAGAGACTGCTCGCGCGAGAGATCGTTCGAGTCAGTGCCGCCCGCCTTGTGCCATGCATCGAGCATCGTTCGCGGCTCGAGCGCACGAAGATCCTCGCCGGAAAGTTTTGCGGCGATCAGGTCGACCATCCCTTCGCGCAGGTAGTGATGCGAAGGATCCGCAGACGCAACGCGGAACGGCAGAACTGCAAGCGACTGCTCGTCGAGGTCCGCTGCGCTCTGACGATTGAGCAGTTTCATCCCGGCAAATCCGAGCGCAATTACCGCAACCGCGATCACTGTGATCATCGCCAGCGATCGCGATCGCGATTTCTCCGGCGCAGCCGCCGGAGTTTCCATCATTACAGTTCCATCGACATAGGCATGCGGTCCTGTGTCGATGCGCGTTTCCTGAATAGAGGTAACTGCCGCTCCGGCTTGTATCGCAGTTGGTCCCGATCTCACACGCTGTCCCGATAGATCGATATCATCGAGATCTTCCAGAATCTCTTTCGCATTCTGCGGCCGGTCTGCCGGATTCTTCGACAGGCAACCCATGATGAGATGCGCGAGCTGCGGAGGAACAGCAGGAACGAGACGCTCGATCGGCTCCGGCGGCTCGGCGATGTGCGCCATGATCAGCGCATGCGGCGGGCGATCGTGAAAGGGCGTCCTGCCAGACAACATTTCATACGCCATAACGCCGAAGGAATAGAAATCCGATCGGGCATCAGCATTCGGATCACCTGCAGCCTGCTCCGGTGACATGTACGCCGGCGTTCCGAGCGAAGTTCCTACCTGCGTGAGCGTTCCACCTGGAGCTGCGACGGCGGCCGACGAAATTGCCTTCGCGATTCCAAAGTCAGTTACAACGGCGCTTCCGCCCGCGAGCAGAACATTGTCGGGCTTGATGTCGCGGTGAACTACTCCCTGCGCATGAGCAAATGCGAGCGCCTTTGCGACATCGCGCAGAATGGAAACGGTCTCGACAAGAGGAAGTCCGGTTTCGCCGAGGAGGCGATTGCGCAGTGATTCGCCGACTACGAAGGGCATCACGAAGTACGGCAGCTCGTCAGCGATTCCAGCCGCAAGCACAGGAACGATGTGCGGGTGCTGAAGCTGAGCCGCGAGCATGATCTCGCGCTTGAACCTTTCCGCGTTGATCGACGCGGCAAGCTCGGGGGCGAGAACCTTGATGACTACCGTGCGGCCGAGAGACGCGTCTTCGGCAACGAAGACGCGCGACATGCCCCCACCGGAAAGCTCTCTTCCCAGCGTGTAGGATCCGCTCAGCCTGGCCTGCAGCTCCTCACGAAGAGAAGTCATCAAGTCATTCCGTTGTTCTGCTATCTGATAGTGCAGTCACGGTTGGACACTTACAAGCGCTGCAGGGTTTGGGAATTGTAATACTACGATGCAATCCCGTATCTCGAGGACACATCGCAATCAAGTGCAGTTAACGCACTCCCGGCTGGCCCGTTTCTCGCCAATGCTCTCGTTATATGATGAGAGCCCTGAGATTAAGAGTGTTATTGAGAGCATCCCTGCTGATCGCTGCCGCGGGTGGCTGCTCTACAGAGAAGAACGCAGTAAAAGCGCCGGAACAGGAGGCCCCCTGGGCGCCCGCCAGACTGACCTCGGTCCTCGGCGTGCCTGCCGCCGAAATCGAAGCATCGATTAAGCGGAAGCTCGATGGGGCTGCACCCGATAAAATCGATGAGGATCAGTGGGGCCATACCAGGCGGCTGTACAAAGTTTATGGCGGTAATCCGTTATGGCTCGACCCCAACGGATTTCACGGCGATCGCGTGTTCGCGCTCGCGAACGCGGTTCTTCAGACAGAGCAGGATGGAATGCGCATCGATGCGTATCCGGTAGCCTCCATTGCACAGGCACTGGCTATTGTCGAGACAAGCAAGCCTTCCGCCGACCAGCTTGCCGACGCCGACATAATTCTCACGGCTTCATTCGCTGCACTCGGCGAAGATTATCTCACCGGTCAGGTAGATCCAAAGTCGGTCGCGCAGAACTGGCACATCGATCCGCTGGATGAAAATGTCGATTCAGCGCTCGTACGCGCGATAAGAGTTTCTGCGCTGGACAAGTCTTTGACTTCGATGCGGCCACAGGATCCCGATTATACAGCCCTGCGCAAATCACTCGACCAGTATCAGCAGCTCGTGATCAAAGGGGGATGGCCCGGAGTGCCGGAAGGCAAGCCGGCCAAACCGGGTGAACGAATGGCGGCTGAGCGCGTGAGTGTGCTGAGGCAGAGACTCGCTGCGGAAGGATATCTGCCGGCTGAGCCAGCGCAGAATGCGTCCGCCAACGGTGTGTATGACCCAGCGCTGGCGGGAGCGGTCGCAAACTTTCAGGCGCACCACGCAATTGCCGTCGACAGCATGCTTGGCAAGGAAACTCTCGACGCGCTCAATCAGTCAGCGGCATACCGCGCTGCGCAGATTGCCGCAAATCTCGAGAGGCTGCGCTGGCTGCCGCGGAGTTTCGGCTCCCGCTACATCTATGTGAACGTTCCCGCGTTCAGGCTTTCCGCGTACGATCAGGGACAGAAGGCGCTCGACATGAAGGTGATTGTCGGGCAGGACTACGAGGACAAAGCCACTCCTGTTTTCTCCGACGTGATGGAGACAGTCGTATTCAGGCCATACTGGAACGTGACGCCTGACATTGCTGCAAAGGAAATCTTTCCGAAGATGAGCTCGGGCTACCTCGCTGCAAACAATTACGAGCTGTATCAGGAGAACGGCGAAACGCGCGTGAGACAGAAGCCCGGTGACAAGAACGCGCTTGGTCTGGTGAAGTTTCTTTTCCCCAATGACTTCAACATCTACTTGCACGACACCCCGAATCACGAGCTGTTCGAGAAGGATGTCCGTGCGTTCAGTCACGGATGCATTCGCGTCGAAAAGCCTTCGGAGCTCGCCCAATGGGTTCTGGGCTGGGATGCGGGCCGAGTGGACGCTGCGATGCATGGCAGTGACAACAACGCTGTCAAAGTCCCGCAGAAGATTCCCGTGTTCATCACTTACGGAACCGCGTACATCCGTGATGGGCAGCTGTACTTCGGGAACGATCTATATGATCGAGACGACAAGCTCGTAGCGCAGGTTATGC
>DASROK010000536.1:0-2235 GCA_035646915.1 Gemmatimonadaceae bacterium | reverse complement strand
AATCCTCTGAGCTTCCATGCGCGGTCCAGATACAGCCACCCGCGATTGCCTCCGAAACCTGTGAAGACATGAAATACGTGAGAGGCTGATGCTGCGACTATGCGCTGGCGATGCTCGATCAGTATTCCTTCTTCAGTTTTCAGAATCACCGGTGCAACGTCGCCCTGGCTGGTGCTCAACGCGTCACTCCACGCAGACTCGACGTTGCTCGCCTTTAGCTGATCGAGCGCTCGCTCTACGGACTCTCGATATCCGGCGGGCACGATGTCGGGGAACAGGTCGCGTGCCGCTGGATCCGTCACGACATTCTCATTTCGAAGTCCCTCGACGAGTGGACGCGCGATCGCTGCGGGAATTGGCGTGACGAGATTCACCCATAGAGATGAGAGACGGGGTGTCAGGAACGGAACGGGAACGAGCCACCGTTTGAGACCGCGCACCTCGGCATATGTTGTCATCATCTCGCCGTAGGTGATGACGTCGGCACCGCCGATCTCGACGATGCAGCCGGCACTCGCAGGCACGGAGAGTGACTGCGCGAGATATTCCAGAACGTCGCGAATTCCGATAGGCTGTGCTCGTGTATAGACCCAGCGCGGACAAATCATCACGGGAACTCTCTCCGTCAGATAGCGGATCATCTCGAAAGAGAGACTGTTGGACCCGACGATCACTCCGGCGCGGAACTCTGTCACCGGAACGCCGGCTTCACGGAGTGCTTCGCCAGTCTGCAGCCTTGATCGCAAGTGGTCGGAAAGTGCTCGCGATGGCGCGGCTAGTCCACCGAGATAGATGATTCGCTGCACGTTCGCCGCTTTTGCCGCCGCGCCGAAATTTCGTGCGGCGATGAGATCGCGCTCCTCGAAATGAGCACCTGCACCCATGCTGTGGATCAGGTAATACGCGGCGCTGACGCCCTCGAAAGTTGCGCGAAGAGTCGACGGTTCGAGAACGTCGCCAGCGACGATTTCAACGCTGCCTTGCCAGGGTCGGCCCTGCAGTCGCGACGGATCTCTGACAACGCACCTGACAGGGTGGGCATCCTTCAAGAGCCGCGGAACAAGGCGGCCGCCGATGTAGCCCGTGGCTCCGGTAACGAGAATCAAAAAGAAAACAGCAGCGCAGGCGTCATGAAGGGAACCTAGCCGAGCGCGGGTGATTTTCCGTGCGGTTCGTTCTGAAGGTCAAGATTCGCTTCCACGTCGCAAGCGTTACATGGTGCGCTTTCGTACAGCGCGATTCAGTGGAACGCCTCAGGTAATGGAACGGCGCATTGCAGAGCTGCGAAAGGCGGGAACCGACGTGGAGTATCACCGTTATCGTGGTGTCGGCCATGGCTTTGGACTCGGCAATGGTACTGACGCTGAGGGATGGATAGTCGACGCAATCCGATTCTGGCTGCGGCACAGCGAAAAGCGTCCCGTTAGGTGAAGCGTCGACGCGCGGAATCAAATGCCAAAGAGTGTTTTCCGCGGCAGGACCGGCGCGCTGAGCTCAGAAATCTGGGGATTTGATATATTCGTGCGAGCAGCGTTACCGCCACTTCTTCCATTTTTATGGATGCCTCGCCGTAATCGCATATGCGCAGCACTCCTCATGTGCAGTGTGTTCGTCGCACCGCTGCACAGACTGAGCGCGCAACAGACTAGCACTCCCGAGATTCTCTTTCGTCTCGATGATATCGGAATGAATCATTCAGTGAATCTCGCGATCGAGAAAGTCGCGCGAACAGGAATGCCATTCTCGGTATCGCTGCTTTTCGTCTGCCCGTGGTATCAGGAAGCCGTAGAGATCCTGAAGAAGTATCCAAACGTCACTGTCGGTGTGCATCTCGCGCTCAATTCCGAGTGGCGCAACTACCGTTGGGGTCCGGTACTCGGCAAAGGCGGAGTGCCCTCACTGGTGGACAGCGTCGGCTACTTCCTTCCGTCGGTCGATGCCTTTCTCGCCAGCAAATACGATCTGGGCGAAGTGGAGCGCGAGCTGAGCGCGCAGGTCGAGCGCGCTCTACGCTCGGGATTGAAGATCACTTATGTCGACCATCATATGGGAACCGTCCGCTCGACTCCACAGCTGCGCGAGGTGGAGGAGCGGGTTGCAAAGAAATACGGCCTGGCGATTTCAACCTATTTCGGCGAGTCGTATTTCTCACTTTGGGGAGAACCCGTCGCTTCCAAGAAGTCGGCACTGCTCGATCATCTAGCCAAAGCCAGGCGAGACAGTGTCAACCTGATC
>DASROK010000535.1:0-8920 GCA_035646915.1 Gemmatimonadaceae bacterium | reverse complement strand
GATATGCTCCGGTCTTTTCCTTTTCGATCTGTCTCAGAAGATCGTTCAGCAGGGACGACGCGCCAAAGCGATACCGACTGGAGTTGAGCCACGTATCCCCAAGCGTTTCCTTCACCGCCACGAGATAATGGAGCGCCTGTTTTGCATTTCGAATTCCACCTGCCGGCTTCATCCCGATCGCAGTGCCCGTCTCGAGATAGAAGTCGCGGATGGCTTCGATCATCACCTGCGTATTTGCTAGCGTCGCCGATCCTGACGCCTTGCCCGTCGACGTCTTGATGAAATCACCTTCGCGAATCACGCGCATCGCGATGAATGATGCCGCGCGAATCTTGTCGTAGCTCTCCAGCTCGCTCACTTCGAGAATCACTTTCAGCGTCGCATCACCGCACGTTTCGACAACGGCCGCGATCTCGTCCTGCACCCGGCCGAATTCACCCGCGAGAAACTCACCGCGGTTGATCACCATGTCTACTTCGTCCGCACCGTCGGCAACTGCCTGTTTCACTTCGACCAGCCGAACTTTCAAGGGTGTTTGTCCAGCAGGAAATCCCGTCGCGACCGAAGCGATCTTGATGGGCGTATCAGCAAGCAGCCTCGCCGCATTCTTTACCAGATTTGGATAGATGCAAACCGCTGCAACAGGCGGAACTTCGGGATCGTCGGACGGACGGCGAGCCTTGGCGCACAATGACGCGACCTTGCCCGGCGTGTCCTTTCCTTCAAGGGTCGTGAGATCGACCATCGATACGGCGGTCGTCAGGCCCCATACCTTGGATTTCTTCTTGATCGAGCGCGTCTGGAACTTGGCTACACGCTCCTCGATGCCGACCTGATCGACGGTGCCAACATCTTCAAGTAACCGTCTGAAGGCCGCGCTCTTCTGAGTAGTCATACCCTCGTAATATCATGGCTCGCCAAGGTGCTCGCTACCGCTGCCGCGTGCCGGCCCGCTCCCGGGTCACCGGCTTGATCTCGCTTATCCAGAGGATCGGCTTCACCCGATCGAGGCCGCGCCACGCGCCGACAGTTTCCCCTAGTGCCCACGCTCCGGCAAACCAGGCGCTTGCCGCAACACTCAGTGGGCTGAAGCCGGCACGCGCGCCGACGCGCAAATGCTGGATCACGCCGCGCGAGAAATGCCGCGCGGCGGTCAGCGGTGTGAGTAATCCATACAGAAAACGGGCGACCTGCGTTGAATTGCCAAGCCTCACAGCACCGCACGCCTGGCCGACTACGTGAAAAATCGCGCGCGTCTCTCTCCACTCGACAGTGTCGAAATGTCTCATTCGAGCGCGCTCTTCGAGGAAAAACTTTGCACCGCGAGCACGCAGCCTCGCCATCACAAACATCGATGCGACCAGAAGCTGCGGAAGCTCCTCACCTACATCGAGTACAAGACTTCTCCGAACAACAGCATTGTGCCCCGGAAGATGCCCGATTGGTCCCGATGACGGCGGCATCCACTGCGCATACGAAATAAGAAACGCTCCATGTGGAACGATGCCCGCATCCCCCGGACGAAGCGTGGGTCCGACACCATCCCATCCTTCTTCCAGCCGCCTGATAATCCACTCCATGCAGTCTGGATCAGGCAGACAATGATCCTCCGCAAGCATGATGAAATCTGAAGCCGCCGCGCGAACTCCAGCCGCACGAGCCTCATGGAGATGCTTGTCACCGGTCTCGAGCACAACGTGACCCGGCGAAACTGCGCCGGCAGGCTTTACCGGACATAAGACAATCAGCTCGAGCATATCCCGGCACGTCTGCGCATCCCACGATTCAAGCGCTGCTGCAACAGACTCGTAGCCACGGAACGCAGGTATGATGACCGACACGCGCGGCTTCATATCAGCCGGCTCCTCCAAAGCAGCTGCTCGGTCGGATAGAGAAAGTCGCGCAGATACCGGTCGTAAATACCCAGCAGCATCTCGGTGATATTGGAGCTCGGGCTCCTTTCACCCAGTCTCGCGAGCGCATCGTAATAGGCGGAGGCGAACGGGCTGCTCACGCGAATTCGCCAGGGCTTGAACTTTCCCGCGAAGTGAACAATTCCCGGATGTTCTATCGCACGCGAGTCATTGGCTGAATACGGTCTCGCGGTGAGACTCGCAATCAGATTCCATCTTGGATCGAGCTTGAGCCACTTGTCCCAGAGAACTGCATTGAGCGCTTCCTGGTGAAAGAAATCCGAGCTCCCGTTGTGTTCGGTGAGATAATCTCGAGCTTTCTTCGCGATATCATCAGCGCGCCATCCATTGATATCGATGAGGAGCACGCCGGCATTGAAGTACGGCGCATCGTCCGGAATGCCCGCGCGGCGCCCGTTCAATCCTCTCGGCGACGATGCAAGCGGAATTGCCTGATCGGCAACGGCGGCTGCAAGGTTTCCCTCGAGATCCGTTTCCCAGATCTTCCCGACGTCTTCGAGAACGAGAAGATCCGGGTCGAGAAACAAAATCCGGTCGATCGATTTCGGGAGCAGATCGGGAAGAAGAAGTGGAAACGCCGCTTCTCGCGGGAATGAGGAATGTCGCGGAAGGCTCTCGAGAGTCTCGCTGTCCGGGACAATCGAATGCGTCTCCACCAGGCAACGGATACTGTCGAGCTGCGAAGCGGTGAGATTGCGATTCAGCAGATAGAGAACCGGACGAAGCGAAGGCCTCAGTCTCTCCTTGAGCGTAGCAATCGTGACGCGCAACGGAACGAGATACGCTTCGTCCACCGCCGTCGCGATGTGAAGAACTTCAGCCATCGATGGTGACAAACGCCCGCACGGGAAATGACCCCATTCCGCGAACTGCAACCGGAGCAGCGGTGAGACGCGCCCCGGAGTCGGGCACCTGCGCGAGATTGCACATGTGCTCGATTATCGGAATGCCGCGCCCGAGCAGCACTGAGTGAACCGGACGCGTGCCATTCGCAATGGAATCGATGTTGAAGGAATCGATTCCCACGAGAGCTGCGCCTCCGTCCGCGAGCAATCGTGCTGCGGGTTCAGTGAGATGTGGATGATTCTCGAAATAGTTATCGGTTCGCCAGTGCCGGTCCCACCCCGTGTCCACCAATACAGCCTTTCCGCGAAAATCGAGATCGTTGAAGCAGTCCGGGCCTATCGACGCAACATCGGGGTCGATGCGCACGACAACGCACTCGACCTGCACAAGGCGGTCGAGATCGAGCTCGGAGATATCGATCCCATCTGGATAACGATGGAACGGACTGTCGATGTACGTGCCTGTGTTCGCGATCATCTCGATCTTCCCGATCTGAAACTCCGTTCCGTCATCGTACTTCGATCGCGAGTCCAGGCGGCTCATCCAGTCGCAAATTACCGGGCCTGGAAAGTTCCTGTACGTCACCATTCCGTCTTCGATGATGTGACTCAAGTCGACATGTCTTAATTTCTGACCCATGCGAATCCTCGTGTTGGCCATAACGGTTGCATCGACTGCGAGTGCGCAGGCAGCCGGTACTACTATAGAATGGGGCGCCTACGGACGCACCGCCGGAGGAGACAGGTTCTCTCCCGCAAATCAGATCACCCGGGAAAACGTCACCTCGCTGGCACCAGCCTGGACCTACCGGACGGGCGAGCTGGATGTCAAGACGCGACGTCCGGCAAAGCTCGAAGTAACCCCGCTGATGGTCGACGGAACTCTATACATATCGACGCCCCTTGGCAAAGTCGCAGCGCTCGATCCGCTGACAGGAAAGGAGCGCTGGGAGTTTCAAGCCGATGTCGATACGAATACCGGTTGGGGCGATTTCACAAATCGCGGCGTATCAACGTGGGTCGACCCGGCAGCGCGAATCAGCTCATCGTGCCGCCGAAGGATCTTTGCGAACACAATCGACGGAAGAATTTTCGCACTCGATGCGCGCACGGGAGCGAAATGCGCGGGATTCGGCAGAAATGGCGTGGTCGATTTGAGGCGTGGACTGCACAACGCGCCGTTCGAGCTCGCCGAATATCAGTTGACTTCACCTCCCGCAGTGATAAAAGGGATGATCGTCACTGGCTCGTCGGTCGCGGATAACAATCGCACAAACGCAGCGAGCGGCGAAGTACGCGCATACGATGCGCGCACCGGCGCACTTCGGTGGTCGTGGGACCCTGTCCCTCGTGATTCCGCAGATCCGGCTTGGTCGACGTGGCGCGGGACAATGGGACACACCACTGGCGCAGCGAACGCGTGGTCCGTCATCGCGGCAGATTCGGCACGCGATCTCGTATTCGTCCCCACTGGCAGTCCGAGTGTCGATTACTTCGGAGGTGAGCGACCCGGCGACAATCGATATGCAAATTCAATTGTTGCATTGCGAGCGTCGACAGGAAAAGTCGTGTGGCACTTCCAGGCTGTTCATCACGACTTATGGGATTACGACGTTGCATCGCCGCCTCTTCTCGCGACAGTCACTCGCGATGGAAAACGAATCGACGTCGTTCTGCAGACAGCAAAAACGGGGCAGCTGTTTGTTCTCGATCGATCGACAGGAAAGCCCGTATTTCCGGTTGAAGAGAGAAGTGTTCCCAGTAGTCGCATCGCAGCAGAGCGACCTTCCGCGACGCAGCCTTTCAATACGGTGCTTCCCGCGCTCAGCCCCCAGAAGTTTTCATTGGACAGCATATGGGGGCCAACGCCGGATGATGTGAAATCCTGCAGAGATCAGATGCTGTCCCTCCGTAACGAAGGGATTTTCACTCCACCAGATCTCGATGGCACTCTCGTTATTCCATCGAATGTCGGTGGTGCTCACTGGGGCGGAGTTGCGTACGACTCCAACCGTGGGATTGCAGTCGTGCCCGTGAATCGCGTTGCTTCGATGGTGCAGCTCATTCCCGTCGATCAGCACGATACCGCCCAGGCACGGCAGAACGCATCGCGGCTGGGCGACGAATACACGAGGATGCATGGAACACCGTACGTGATGCGGCGAAAGATCATCCGTGCCGAGAGCGGAGTTCCCTGCTCTCCTCCACCATGGGGCACGGTTGTCGCGATCGACCTGAACACAGGAAAGAAGAAATGGGAATCTCCGCTTGGGGATCCCGGCAACTTCGATTCGCGAATCAGGCAGATGCCCTCTCCGCCGACTGGACTGCCGAATCTTGGCGGACCGATTGTCACCGCGGGCGGACTTGTGTTCATCGGTGCAGCGATGGATCACTTCATTCGTGCGTTCGATATCGAAACTGGTCGCGAGCTGTGGAAGGGTGAGCTGCCGGCAGGCGCTCGGGCGACTCCCATGACTTACATGATGAATGGAAGACAGTTCGTTGTAATTGCAGCGGGCGGTAATGAAGACTGGGGCAAAGGCGATTCGATTGTTGCATTCGCACTCCCGCAGCGATGACCATTATCCGCCCATGGGCAGTGCTGTTCGACCTCGACGGTACTCTGATCGATACCATCGGACTTCTTCTCGAATGTGCGCGACATACGTTTAAGGGAAGAACGCCTGCACCAACAGATGAAGAATGGATTGCGGGAATCGGCACGCCGCTGAGAAAGCAGTTCGCTGCGTATACAACTTCGGACGATGAGGTTGAAGAGCTGACGCAGCGATACAGATCGTTTCAGCGCGAGCATCATGATCGGCTCACTACTGCATTTCCCGGTGTACTCGAAGTGCTCGACGAGCTCGAGGCAATGGGGCACCCGATGGGAATCGTCACGAGCAAGTCCAACGAGATGATGGATCGCGGACTCGAGTGGGTCGGCATCATGCGACACATGAAGACCCGAATCGGAATGGACAATGCGAAGCGCCATAAGCCTGATCCACACCCGGTGCAGGTTGCGCTGGAGGAGCTCGAATACGAGCCTGGGGAGGCAGTGTTCGTCGGAGACTCCCCGCATGACATTGCTTCTGGAAACGCGGCGGGAGTTACAACTGTAGCCGCATTATGGGGCCCCTTTTCCCGTGAGCAGCTCGAGCCATATCACCCGAGCCATTATCTCGAAAACATCACTGCCCTTCCGCGCCTGATCGAAACCATTCAGCGCACCTAATCGCGGTACACGGTGTATTATCAAGACCAGAAACCCGGTACCCGGTACCGGTCCGGTACCCGGTACCCGGTACCCGGTACCGGTGTTCTGGTTTGCGTGTTAGAACCCCCACACAGGAGCTGAATCAGATGGGCGTTTCGTTCCCCGCGGGAACTATCGTTCGCACCGGCGCTGAGCGCGCAACTCTCGTACGCCGGACTTATGCGCTGGTATTCGTGAGCGTGCTGGTCACTATTGCCGGAGTGATGTTCGCGCTTTCGCAGCCTTCAATTCTCGAGACTGTTGCCGCGCATCCTTTCCTCACATTCCTTGCCCCATTGGCACCATTGCTCCTGGTGAGCCGGTTCCGCGAGCAGTTCCCACTCAACGTTGCTCTCGTTTTTCTTTTCACGTTCGGCATGGGATTGTGGCTGAGTCCGACGATTTACGTGTTCGGACAGCAGCAGCCTGGACTGATTACTCAGGCGGCTGTCATGACGATCGGGGCATTTTTTGTCCTGACGTCATACGCATTCATATCGCGACGTGACTTCAGCGCCTGGGGCAGCTTTTTCTTTGTCGGATTGTTTGTGGTAATCGGCGGCTCGCTGCTCAACATCTTCTTCTTTCACAACGCGGCCGTCGACGTCGCAATCGCTTCTGTCACGATTCTGGTTTTTTCCGGGCTGCTGGTGTTCGATACATGGCGAATCCGAAACGTGTACGGACCGAACGACTACGCATCAGCCGCGGTGAATATCTATCTCGATCTGCTCAACCTATTCCTCGCAATACTCCGGGTACTCGGCGGACGAAGGAATTAGAACCTGCGCATCAGGTGCCAGCTCTGGGTGGTGGCACCTGCGGATGCGCTCTCATCGCCTTCGAGTGGGGCGTGACCGCCGACGTATCTGCGAGTGACGGATCTATTTTCCTGAGTCTCGCAAGCGTCGAATCAGTGAGCTTCTGATCATGCTTGACTTCCGCAACCATCAGAACTCCCAGTAACGGCGCGGCTTCCGACGGAGCGAGTCTCGCCGAGATCTCGTACTGAGCCAGAGCGCGATCGTAATCCTTAGCCCTGAATGACAGGTTGCCGCTGTCCAGCGCGGATTTCGCCGGCCCTGTCATACCGGACGCCGGCTGCTGAGCTGCGTCTAATGGAACCTTCGGCGCGTCAGTCTTCCCGCAAGCCGACGCTGAAAGACTGACAGCGGCAATGAGCCAAAATGGTTTCCGCTTCATATGATGACTATCTCCTCTGCGCATTTCATTTGACGTCTGGTATGGCGCGGCCGTGACACGCTATGCAGAGCGATGGATTCTTCGACTTCATTCGCGCCGCATTGAAGCCTGGCCCATGCGGGCTGAAGCGGAAGCCACCACTTACGGCTGAGTGACATGCGGTGCAGTCACGTTCCGCGTGACACGATGCGCACGACTCGAGACTCTGTCTCGCCGCCTGTCCGTGCCCGAGGCTGAATCCCCGGAACGCATCGTGGTACCCCGCAGTGCCGATCCGTCCTGTTGCGACAAGACCAGACTGCTGGTGACAGCTTTGGCAGAACTGCGCAGGGTTATGACAGTCCGCGCAATTTGCCTCTCGCGAGTATGCGGAGCTCGGATGGCGCGTCACGAAGTTCGCCGGGTGGTACCGTGACTGGGACGCGACGTCAGGCCGGTGACACTCGAGACACATTGGTCGCGTGTGACACGTCTCGCATGCCTTTGGGCGCGCATTCGCTTCGGCCTTGTGCCGCTCGCGAAAATCGAACGTATGCCATGAGGGCCGGGCACGAACAAGCTGCGCGCCACGCGCGCGACCAGGTCCGGACGTCGGCAGCGCTGCGACCGCCCGCGGCAATGCACCAACGTGACAGGTCGCGCAACTCTCCCTCGCATGACAAGTGGAGCATGTAGCTGTTCCGCGCTGAGCCTGTTTCCCGTGGAGTCTAAGCCACGCAGGATCTCTGTGACTGGCGGGAGTCGGCTGAGCGAACGCGAACACCGGAGATCGATCATCCATCGAAAGGGCGCCAATCACACGCGACTCCGCAGCGTTCACGTGGCAAGTCAGGCAGAGATTCCGCGCGTGACACGTGGCGCAGCTCGCGCTTATTCCTTGCTCGCGCGGAGACCCGGCTGTTACTCGAGCAAGCTTTCCATGGCCGCCCATTATGAAATCGGGCGCATCATGCGATCGCGGCTTCGGAAATCTCGCAATGTCTTCACGTGTCAGTGTCTTTGCATCGGTGAGACGCAAGTGACACGTCGCGCATCCCCGGCTCGGAACATCGAAGTGCGATTCCTTGAATCCGTGACAGCTCAGACACTGTCCGATAACGGCATTGTTCACAGCCATTCGGGGTGCGTCAGCCTTGACGTGACACGCGCTGCAATTTCGAATCAGCGCGCTGTCCGCGATGTTTCTCGCTGTTGCCGCACTGTCATGCGCGTGGTGCGTGAACCTTCGGTTGCCATGCCGCGGTCCCACGCGAGGCTGCCATGAGATTCGTTTCTTCACGACGCCGTCGTGACATCCTTCGCAGCGTACGGGGTCCGGCCAGATCGATGCAGATGCGTCGAGCACACCCTCGTGACAGGTCGTACAGAGAGGAAAAACCTTAGCGTGCTTCTCGTGAGGAAAACGCGATTCGGCAAGCTCGCTGAGTCGCGGCGCCGCGAAGAGAGCACCGGCGAAGAACATTGCGATAGCGACCGCCGGCCCGAACCGGCGCAACGGAATCATCGCGGTGCGGGGCGCGCTGGTGGAAGTGGGGTGCGGTCCGCTCCCGAGCCGAACGCAAAACTCAGCCCTCCTCGAATGCGCAGCTGATCGAGCGACGATGAGCCCGCGTCCGGCCTGTCACGATCGTCACCAACGAACGCAATCTCAGCCCAGATGCGGCGCTGGTCGGGCT
>DASROK010000534.1:0-5955 GCA_035646915.1 Gemmatimonadaceae bacterium | reverse complement strand
CATCCTGACGAGGATGTGCAGCGCGCATGGGAAAGCGCACTCGACGAGCTCTCCGGGAAGAGTTATCGAATCATCCAGGTGCCGATGGAGGAGCAGTGTCTCACCCTCGTCGACAATCCACGCAAGGGCAAAAATATTTTCGCCCTGGGCCTGCTCGCGTGGATTTATGACCGCGACCTCAAGCGCATACGCGAACAGATCGCATATACCTTCCGAAAAAAATCCGAGGAGGTCTACAAGCAGAACGTCGCGCTGCTCGAGCTTGGGTTTGCATGGGGAAGGGAGAATCTCGATTTCCGCGTGATCATCGAGGCAGCCCAGCATGCCGAGCCGATGGTTGTGATGAATGGCAATGAAGCGCTTGGGATGGGTGCGCTTGCGGCCGGCTTCGAGCTTTGCGCGATGTATCCGATCACTCCTGCAACATCAGCCTCACACTATCTGAGCGAAGTGTTCGAGCGATTCGGCGGCATCGTCCATCAGGCTGAGGATGAGATCGCAGCCGCGGGGGTGGCGGTCGGCGCATCATACGCCGGCAAAGTCGCGCTCACGATAACAAGCGGACCGGGACTCTCGCTCAAGACCGAATTCCTCGGCCTCGCAGCGATGACCGAGACACCACTGGTTGTGGTCGATGTGCAGCGAGGCGGCCCGAGCACAGGATTGCCGACAAAAGTCGAGCAGTCGGACTTGCTTGCCGTTCTCTACGGCCAGCCGGGAGATGCGCCGAAAGTGGTCCTGGCGCCGGCTACTATAGAAGAGTGCTTTCACGTGATGATCACGGCGAGGCGCATTGCGGAGGCATTCCGTTGTGTGGTGTTCGTCCTGAGCGACGCGAATCTCGCAACAGGGGTTCAGCCTTTTCCCCGCCCGCAGCCGCAGGAGCACTGGCTTCAGGGCAATCTCGATCTCGAGGCGGTCCCTCCCGGGACCAAAGCGTACGACTGGGACGAAAACACCGGGCTCTCGCGGCGAATAATTCCGGGCCAGCCTAACGGAGCGTTTACGCTGACTACGCTCGAGCACGACAGCCGCAGTAAGGTCGCATACAGCTCCGGCGTTCATCAGCACAGCTCGACGATGCGCAGCCGGAAGCTCGCCGTTCTGCAATCGATGCTCCTGCCGCCGAAAATTTACGGTGATGACAGCGGCGACCTTCTCGTAGTTGGATGGGGCAGCACCAAGGGAGCAATCGAAGAGGCTGTTGATCGCGCGCGAGCCGAAGGAGAGCGCGTCTCATCCGTACACCTTGGCGTGCTGTCTCCGCTCCAGCCGGGAATTCGCGAAATCTTCTCGCGCTTTGCGAGAATATGCACGGTCGAGCTCAACTACAGCGACGAAGTGGGTGCGCCGTACATCAACGCCGACAATCGCCGTTACGGGCAGCTCGCATGGCTGCTGCGCGCCGCGACTCTCGCCGATGTCGATTGCTGGACCCGCGTTCCAGGCGAGCCGCTGCGCCCCGGAGCAATTGTCGAAGCAATCAAATCGAAATGTGCTGGACTGCGAGGTGTGTCATGAGTGGACACGGCGACATGTGCTGTCCGTTGATCCAGGCAGTGAGCGATGACGATCGCGTGTACGAGCTTTCCGATTACGAGGGCGCGACCGCGCGGTGGTGTCCAGGGTGCGGAGATCATTCAGTTCTCACTGCTGTCGAGCGGCTTCTGGTGTCGGAACAGCTCGATCCTGAGAAAACGGTTTTCGTCTCCGGCATCGGCTGCTCGAGCCGCTTTCCGCATTATCTCAAGACTTACGGCTTTCACGGAATTCACGGACGCGCACTTCCGGTCGCAACTGGAGTGCGGCTGCACCGGCCTGACTTGACGGTGTTTGTCGTGATGGGTGACGGCGACTGCACTTCGATAGGAGCGGGCCACTGGGTGCATGCGACGCGATACAACATGCGCATGACGGCTCTGATGCTGGACAATGCGATCTATGGGTTGACCAAGAATCAGACTTCGCCGACAACGCCGCAGGCACATCCGACCAACACGCAGCCAAAAGGCAGCTTCCTCCCACCACTCAATCCGCTCGAGGTCGCTCTTGGTGTGACGAACGCGTCGTTCGTTGCGCAAACTGCAGAGTGGATTCCCGCTCATCTCTACGCAACGCTGCGCGTTGCATATCAGCATGACGGATTTTCATTCGTGAGAATTCTGCAGCGCTGCCCGATGTATACGCCGAGCGTTTATCAGCGGGCGGTGCAGCGGCCGGACCTGGTGGAGATGCTCATCCACGACGATGGAGTGCTTGTGCCGGAGCTGGAGCGCACTTACAAGAATCGGCTGATGCACGATCCAAGAGACCTGAATCGCGCGCGCGAGCTTGCAACTCCCGACGAGAAAATCAGGCTTGGCGTGTTTTTCCGCGACGAGACTAAGTCGAAGTACGAGGACACGCGATACGTCGCGCCGCGCACGAATGCAGAACGGATCGCACAGCTCAATGTGGAGCTCGACAAGTATGCCATCTGATCCCCGCACGCAGCCGGCGTTGAGCGTAGTCGCCGGGTCTCGCGCACGATTCCGCAGCGCACTCGAAAACGCGCGTGACCAGATGCGGACATACATCGCGACGCATCGTGGTGACTCCGACGATCTCGCTGCAAACACAACGCGGGAGCTCGGCGCGTTTGCATCCGGCCGCATCGATACGAACCGCTTTGCGAACATGTTCGCTGCAAAAGGAAACGTCGGACTCGAAGTGATTGCGAGAGCAGAGCGGTGCATGGCTGTGCTCGATGACTTGCTCCTGCGAGGCGACGAGCTGTTTACGACCGACGTGCCGCGCGGTGCGAATTCAGGGAACGCAGTCGCTTCAGCGTTTGCGAGTGCGGGCCGCGCATTCGGTGCCGTGCTTGCATTTCAGGCAGCGAAGACCGGGGCCTATCGCGACGAGCAGCATGGCGCGCTGCTCGAATCGTTCGCATTCAGCCGGTGGAATCGCAGCGAGCGTCTCATTGCTCCACCGATTGTGATCGAGATAGACGGTGAAGATTTCATCGCCGAAGAGCTCGCAGGTTTCATCGACGGTAATGTGCGCATCATCGCAGTGCTTCGAGGCGCTTCATCATCGGCCCCGCTCGCGAGGCTCATTACTCCCGGAGTTCTCGTAATTCAATCTGTAACGCCGGACGCGTTAGCGGAGGTCGACCGATATGAGGGTCCCGCGATTGCCGCACTCGTGCCTGAGGGTGCTGCGACATTCGTGCATGATCCGCGCGGCGGCTCATCGCTGAAGGACCGTCTTCGCATCGACAATATTCCTGAATCACCGCCGCGATCCATTGGGTCGCGAAGCGTATGGCAGCAGCGCGATGAGCTGGCTCATCTCAGCATGCTCTCCAGGCTTGCGGCTGAAGCGAACGCGCAAGTCGACACTCTCGCAAACTGGCTGCTGAAAGCAGGCGGTCTCGGCACGCCGCATCCGGAAGGAGCGGAGCGGTGATTCTTGCGGCGGTTGCGATACTCGGTGGAGTCGGCCTCGTATTCGCAATCCTGATTGCGCTCGCCAACCGCAAGCTCAAAGTGTGGGAAGATCCGCGCATCGACGTCGTCACGGGCATGCTGCCTGGTGCGAATTGCGGAGCGTGTGGCATGCCAGGCTGCCGCGCATTTGCGGAAAAGCTGGTAAAGGGAGAATTCAAGCCCGCGGGATGCAACGTCGCGACTGAAGATGCTCGCGCCGGCATCGCTTCATACCTTGGCGTAGATGCAGGAACTGCAGTGAAGACTGTAGCACGCGTGATGTGCGCAGGCGGTACGCAGCTCTCCGTGCAGCAGGCGCAGTACCGAGGGGTTTCGACATGCGGTGCTGCGGCAGCAGTTGCCGGCGGAGGCAAAAGCTGCGCATGGGGATGTCTCGGCCTGGCTGACTGCGTGAGGTCATGCACGTTCGACGCAATGTGGATGCGCGAAGATGGCATTCCTTTCGTCGACATCGACAAATGCACCGCATGCGGTGACTGTGTGCGCGCTTGTCCCAAAGATCTTCTCGAGATTCATCCACTCGATCACCGTCTGCTTGTTCAGTGCAAGAGCCTGCGCGCCGGTGACGTTGTCCTCGAGAGCTGCAGAGTGGCGTGCACCGCCTGCGGCAAGTGTGTTCTCGATGCGGCGCCGGGACTCATCAGCATCGCGAGCGGCCTCGCAGTAGTTGACTACCAGCTCAATGAAAAAGCGGGCATCGACGCGATTCGCCGTTGTCCGACAGGCGCAATTGTCTGGCTCGATGGACCACAGCTCGCCAACACCTCAACTGGCAGCACTAACGGCACTCGCGTGGCCGCGGAGCTCGCTGGGAGCACAGCATGATGAACTTCAGCAGGACGTCGAAACATTCGGGGCTCATTCAGCCTGCGAGCCCTCGCTATCCCGGTACAATGGACGCGATGGATGGAAGCACGGCTATCGTCCTGATGGAAACTGCGGCGAGCGAAGCTGCGGGTGCGTACCCGATTACACCGTCAACGCAGATGGGCGAGGGATGGGCGGTGGCGGTTGCAGAAGGAAAGCGAAACGTCAACGGACGCAAGCTTCTCTTCTTTGAGCCGGAAGGTGAGCACGCTGCTGCCGCCGTCACGGCAGGCATGAGCATGACCGGCTTGCGCGCGGCGAATTTCTCGAGCGGGCAGGGCATTGTCTACATGCACGAGTCGCTCTATCCGGCCGTTGGCAAGCGACTCACGTACGTGCTCAATGTCGCTGCGCGCGCAATCACAAAGCATGCGCTGAATGTTCATGCGGGCCACGACGACTATCACGCGATCGACGACACTGGATTCTTTCAGCTCTTCGCCAAAGACGTACAGGAGAGCGCTGATCTGAATCTCCTCGCTCATCGTGTTGCCGAGCTCGCGCTGAATCCCGGACTCGTCGCGCAGGATGGTTTTCTGACGAGTCACGTAATCGAGTCGATGCGCCTCCCGGAGCGCGACTTGATTCGCGCTTATCTCGGCGATCCATCGGACATGATAGAGTCGCCGACACCCGCACAGCGTCTAACATTCGGTGCAAAACGCCGTCGCATTCCAGAGATGTTCGATGTGGATCATCCGGCAATGCTTGGCGTGGTGCAGAATCAGGACAGCTACGCGCAGGGCGTTGCCGCACAGCGCCCCTTCTACTTTGATCACGTTGCGCCGCTTACCGATCGCGCGATGCGCGAGTTCGCTGATCTGAGCGGGCGCAGCTATGCTCGCGCGAGCGGATATCGCATCGACGATGCTGAATGGGTGATCGCGGGGCAGGGCTCCGTAGTTGCAAATGCCGAAGCTGTCGCCGATTTCCTTCGTGAGACTCGGGGACTCAAGGTGGGAGTGCTCAACCTCACGATGTTCCGGCCATTTCCGGCAGACATTGTCACGCGACTGCTTGCAGGGAAGAAAGGTGTAGTTGTGCTCGAGCGCACGGACCAGCCCCTGGCAGTTGATGCACCGCTCCTGCGCGAGCTTCGCGCGGCGATGACACAGGCAATGGAAAATGGTCGTGTTGCGCAAGGTGATCATTCAGCCGGGTCGCGCCGATTGTTTGGAAAGGCTGTCGATTCAGCCAACCATACCGGACCGCTTCCTTACGCGGCACTTCCCTCGCTGTCGGCGATCGAGATTCCCGATTTCTATTCTGGATGCTTCGGACTCGGAAGCCGCGATCTGCAGCCGGGTGATATCGTCGCAGCAGTCGACAACATGCTTCCGTCCGGGGCGCATCGTCGTCAGTTCTACCTGGGAATAGACTTCATTCGCCGCGACACGAAGCTTCCCAAGCTTCAGATCTGGCAGCAGGAGCTCCTTGACAGCTACCCGCACCTTTCGGATCTCGCGCTGCCCACAGCGGGTGATCTCAATCTTCTGCCGAAGGGCTCAGTGTCGGTGCGCATCCACTCCGTTGGCGGGTGGGGCGCAATCACCATGGGAAAGAATCTCACGCTGACGGTGTTCGAGCTTCTCGG
>DASROK010000533.1:0-2076 GCA_035646915.1 Gemmatimonadaceae bacterium | reverse complement strand
TCAGTAAGTAGCCCGCAGGCCGATCGAGTACTGTCTCGGAATTGGATACGTTCCGAAGTCGTTACCGCGCTCGACCGTGAGCTGGCCGAACAGATTCATCTCCGGGTCGAAGCCGGTGTAGTCGGTCCACGTATGCAGATTGCGTCCGGAGATTGTCACCGCGAGTCCGGCAGCTTTCACAACTCGCGCGAGATTCGGCGCGAGATCGAATGTCGCCGAGACCTCACGCAGCTTCACGTACGTCCCGTCCTCGGCGTAGAAGCCATAGAAGAATCTCTTTGATCTCGCGTATCCCGGTGCGACGCGATTTGGATCTCCAACCGGCAGGAGCTCGAGCGCTGCTTCAGCACTCGTGCCGAATGTATCGAGCGTGCGTTTGGTGAAGTTGAGCACGTCGCCCCCGAAACTGCCGTCGAGCAGCGCGCGCAGCTGGAGCCGCTTGCCGATTTGAATCTCGTTCAGGAATGATCCCAGCCATTTCGGATTGGGGTCTCCCACCTTGCCCGATACACGTGTCGCGACAGGGCTTCTCACGATCAGTCCGGCAGCATCGAGGGCAACCGAGCCGTCGGCATTGAACTGCGGGAGCTCGGAGTAGAAGTATCCAATCGGCTGTCCCTGCTCGACGCGGTTCGCGTAACCGAGCGTAAACGGTGCACCGATGAGCTTCTCGAGTTTGTTCCTGTTTCTGCTGTATGTAACTGTGCTCGTCCACCGCAGATTGGAGCGGCTGATGTTGCGCGTTCTCGCCAGGAGCTCAAAGCCCTTGTTGGAGATTTCTCCGATGTTGTCGAACTTTCTCGTGTATCCGCTGCTGGTCGGGAGCGGGCGGGGCAGAAGCGCATCGGTGACTTTCTTCGAATAAACTGTCGCTTCGAGATTGATGCGATCCTGCCAGAAGCCCATGTCAGCGCCGAACTCGATCTCACGCTGGCGTTCCGGGCGCAGTGAATCGTTGCCCAGCGTGAGACTGTTCACGACACCGACGTGATCGTTGTTGACCAGCTTCACGTACGAATCAAGACTGGCGTACGCATTTGCGAGTGACGGCTGATTGCCGGCGTATCCAAGCGCGCTTCGGAATCGGAGCGAGCTGAACGGCTTGCCTATGGCGGAATTCCTGAACCACGGCTCATCCGAAATCACGTACGACGCGGAGAGTTTCGGATACCACTGCCACCGGTCCGAGGTGCCGAATGTCGACGAGGCGTCGCGGCGAAGAGCCCCGGTGAGATAGAGTCTATCTCTCCACGCGACTGTCTGCTGACCGTAATAGCCGAGGGTAACGAGATCGAACCGGGTTTGAGTTGCACCCGGGACAGCGCCAGCGTTTACGAGCTCGCCTGTTGGGAGCAGGTCCTTCGCCGTCGCCGTTGTCGTGGAGATGAACTGGGTAGTGTAGTTGAAGCCGAGGGAGGTGCCGAGCTGGAGGTCATCGCTTGGCCTCGCCGTGTAAGTCGCAACACCATCGTTGTTGACGATTTTTGAATTGCGAATGATCGCGGTCGAGCGCCCGGTCGGTTCCGACGCGATCGTGCCGCGCGCAATCAGCTGGTCGGCCTCGAGCTGATATCCATCGAATCCGAGCGTGTACTGGGCGTTGAGCTTCGGGGTAGGGGCGTAGACCGTATTGATGCTTCCAATGAAGCGATCGGTGGTCTGCGGCGCCTTCCACGTGTCGATGACGGCAAGCGGGTTCGCAAACGCGCTCCCGGTGGGTGCCTGCGGGTAGATGCCGTTTACCGGGAAGAAGCTGAAGGTTGTCGGGGTGAACAGAAGCGCTGTGATGACGCCGGTGCCCGACTCACCGTTGGGCTCGAGCTCGACCTTCGACCGAACGTAATTCGCTCCGATGTTCAGCGTGAGCGGGTTGAGAACTTTCTGTGACAGGTTGACCCGGGCGCTGCGGCGCGCTGCGGAGCTCGCCTTCATGATCCCTTCTTCGCTCGTGTAGCTCGCGCCGGCGTAATAGGTCGTCCTGTCGCTCCCGCCTTCGACGGAAAGGTTCGTTTCCTTCATGTTGCCCGTCCGGAAGATCTCGTCCTGATAGTCGTATCGAGTGACCGGCTTCCCGGC
>DASROK010000532.1:0-7800 GCA_035646915.1 Gemmatimonadaceae bacterium | reverse complement strand
TTGTTAAACAACGCGACCTCGGTCCGCGGTCAAAAAAAATAAGGTTTGCGTTTTTCCCCGGAGTCCTCGGCGTGACCTCGGCGCCCTCGGCGTGATGCTTTTTTGTCCTTCTCAATCCATTACAAATTCGCGACGGAAGGCGACGTCGAACGAGAAAGTCTTCCGCTTGGTCTTCTGCTCGATCACCCCGGCAATGCGCTCGAGACGGGCGGGAATGCCGAGTATTTTTTCCTGCGCCTTACGACCCACATCGTTGAGCCCCTCGAGTGTGTCGATCGCCCAGAACTTGATCTGCTCTTCGACAATCTTGAGATAGTCGCGCGGCCCGTAGATACCGGCACGGCGAACAACGTCAGCAAACTCGCGGAAATGCGGCATGTTCACGCCCGGCATGTCGATGGCCGGCATGATCTTCGCCGCCGACTCCAGTGCCTGATTCGGATCGCGCGCCAGCACTTCCTTGAACACCGTCCGGTAGAACGTGTAGTGGCGGGCTTCCTCCTTCGCGACGTTCGACAGGACTTCGCCGATCATCGGCTCGTACTGTGAGGCAAGCTTGCCCGTGTTGGCGTGCGACAGCTGAGTCGCGCGCTCCTGCAGCGACGTATAAACGAAAACGCGATATGGATCGCGGTCCCAGTCCGGAGCGAAGCCGGCACGCAGGTAGTCGAACTGCATTTTCTCGATCACCACGCGGTCGAAGATCTGCGCATCGCGCGTGTAGTCGTGCAGGATGAGACCGTGGCGATCCTCTTCTGCAGTCCACATGTTCGTCCAGTGCTGCCAGTGACTCTCGTTTCCGAGGTAGACCGCGAGCAGACGATGAAAATGCGGAAGACCTTCTTCCGTAAGGAGATTCAACGCAAGTGCAACGCGCGCCGGCTCGCTGATTCCTTCCGCGCGCTTCCTCAGCTCGCGTATGTGATGATCGGGATCGGTATCCGGCGCCGGGTCAAGGATCTGACTCGGGAACCACAGGATGCGCTTCGCTTCATGCGCTTTCATGAGCTCGGCGACAACGTCCTCGAGATCCGCGAGGACCTCCATTCTGGACATCATTTCGCTGTCAGCGGTATTGATCGTCACGTCACTCCTTCGTTGTCCCGGTCGATGCCGGATGTAAGCAACAAAATGGCCAGTGTCTCGAAACTAGACTATGGGAGCGCACTCCGCAGCGCGCTCGGTGACTTCAACCAGGGTACGCTCCATCTGTCTCCGGTGCCTGACCTCGTGCTGCGCCACGAACAAGGCCCATTGATACATGTCGAGCTCGCGAAGAAGAGGGTGCGGCCGCTTGATCGCTGAGAGGTCAACATCAGAATTCTCGATCAGGATTTTGTGCAGACGCTCACGAGACTGCTCGAGCGACGCGAGCGATTCCTCCACAGCCGTGTCTTTATCCGGCGTTATGCGAGTCGGTGCGGTCACCTTCATTTCATGGTTCGGCACTCTCCAGCGGTCCAGCGAATTCATGAAAGATGCGTCCGAAGTGCCGGGTCCGATTCCTCCCGCACGGGCTTCGTCAATCGATTTGGTCATGAGATTGACGACATTGGCTTCGACGAGAGCAAGGTGCGCGAGATTGTCCGCCGCCGACCACACACCGTCGCGCGGACGAATCTGCGCAAACGACGGATTCATCTCTCGCGCGCACGCCACGAGCTCAGCGCGCGTCGCGTCCATGTATGCAAGAAGCTCTTTCAGCTTTGCTGGAACATCAGCCATCGAGACCTTCGACGATCGAGAGTAATTCGGATACGATTGTACTGCCTTTATCGCGAGCATACCACGCCCTGATAAGAGGATACCGGTCGGGCTTTGGAAGCGCGAGCCCCTCATTCAAAACCCATCTCTGCAGCGGGCCAGGCCTCGGCCCCCACCAGCCGCGCTCGCTGAAAGCATCGTCATAGACGATCACAATCGGAATCGACCGCGATTTCCCGCCCGTGAGATGAGCGTTCATGAGGTCGGGGTTCTTGTCGCGGCTGAGAATCCGCATTTCCAGATGATCACTCGCTTCAGCAAGTCGGGCAACGTATGGGAGAATGTTCACGGAATCGCCGCACCAGTCTTCGTTCAGCACGAGAAAATGAAAGCGATGCTCGATGGCGTGCGCCCTGCGCGCCGCATCGTCATCGAGCGCCGCGCGGCGATAGATGGCATTCCACAATTCCGAGTTGTCCTTGGGCCGGGCAAGAAGCTGTTCGAACGTCGAGCCGCCGGCAAATCGTTCCGAAAGAAGCCCGACCTCAACCACGGCGCATATCCACGTGCCAGATATCGTCCTCGAGATACGGATCGGTCACGCGGCGGAACCCGAATCCTTCGTAGAACCGCTCGAGGTACATCTGCGCAGCGATTCGAATTTCCGAGCCCCACCCCGATTTCTCGACGAGCCGGATGGCCTCATCCATCAAAGTCTTCCCCGCTCCGGTGCCTCTTATATCCGGATGTGTGCACACCCTCCCGATCGATGCTTCAGCATACTTCGTTTTGGGAGGCAGAAGCCTGGCATAAGCGATGAGTTTCGGATAGCTGACGTTGTCATTCCACCCCAGCAGGTGCAGCGATTTCCTGTCAGTGCCGTCCGCGTCGAGATAAGCGCAATTCTGCTCGACAACGAAAACGCGCTGTCTCAGCTCCATGGCGGCGTAAAGATCGGCCGGCGAGAGCTCCGCGAATGCAGTGCATTGCCATGATAAGGAAGGCGGCATCAGGGTGAATCTAGTAATATGTTGGTGCCTTCCACATCCGGTGAGCATGAGACTGAAGCTCTTTTGCTGCTTGCTCCTGACCGCAATCGCTGGCTGCACGCAAACCAGCGGGATCAGAGTCTCCACGACTGAGACAATGCCCGTCGGCACGGAGAGAATCGATGTCACGATGGGGCTCAGGAGTGACCCGGCAATCTCCACGGTGCTCAGCGACATATCGCCTGCGCGCATTCGCGAAACCGACTCGACCCTCGTTTCGTTCGGCACGCGCCATACGATGTCTGACACCGCGAGCGCAGCTCGTGGAATTGGTGCGGCACGACGGTTTCTTCATGACCGCCTGAACCTCTACAGCCGCGCATGTGGCGGCTGCCTCGAGGTGGAATTCGATCCCGCAGTTGTCGAAGTGACGCGCCATCCCGACAAGCCGAAGGTGAATGTCGTAAATGTTCTGGCATGGCTGAAAGGACGGGATACCAGCCGTGTGGTTGTCATCGGAGGCCATTACGATTCCTGTATCTGCAACACCGACCGCTGGGACTTTACGTCTGATGCCCCGGGAGCGGATGATGATGGATCCGGGACATCACTGGTAGTAGAGCTCGCCCGTGTTTTTTCACAGCGGTTTCCGAAAGGACTGGACGCAACAGTTGTCTTTGCGCTTTACGCCGGTGAGGAGCAGGGACTGCTCGGTTCCACTCATCTCGCGGAACGTCTTCACAATTCTCACTACACAGTCGCGGCAGCAGTTACCAACGACATCGTCGGAAATGTTGTCGCCGATGACGGGACTGCAGACTCGACGAGCGTTCGAATTTTTGGCGCCGATCCGGACAACAGCCCGAGTCGCGAGCTTGCGCGCTACACGTGGGCAATCGGCACCCTGTACGATCGCGCATTTGCGGTGCTTCCCGTTTTCCGTCTCGACAGGATCTCGAGAGGCGGGGATCACTCACCATTCGTGAGCCTGCGCGATCCCGGGCTTCGCTTCACCGAAAAACTGGAGAATTACAAACGGCAGCATCTTCCCACCGATCGCATGCAGGATGTGAACTTCAACTATGTGGCAAATGTTGCCCGATTGAATGCGGCTTCGCTTGGATCGATTGCAATGGCGCCGGCGACGCCGGACAGCGTGAGAGCGAGACGCGACCAGCCGTCGGGCGGACAAAAATGGATGATCTCATGGAAACCCGTCGACGGCGCGGTTTCCTACGAGGTTCTCGTCAGACGGACAACCTCCGCAATGCATGAAGAGCTGATTCGCGTAACCAGCGGCACTTCATACCTTCTCGACTCCCAGCTGGACGATTTGTTCGCAGGTGTCAGATCGGTTGGCGCCAACGGACACCGGTCTCTGGTGGTTGTCGTTCCACCTCCAACCTTCGTCACACGCTGAAATCATCGCCGGCGTCCGCTGCATACACCACTGTCGATCAGCCGCTCGTCGGAAGAAAAGCGGAGCTGGCGCTAATCCATTCTGTACTTGCGAAATCATCGAAAGGCGCCGGGACAACTCTCATCGTCTCCGGGGAAGGCGGTGTTGGAAAAACGCATCTGCTTACAGCGGCCGCCGAGGCTGCGCAGCATGACGGCTGGCAGGTTGTAGTCGGTCGCGCATACGCGGTAGAAACTGGAATTCCGTACGCTCTGTTCGCTGATGCGTTTGTCCCGCTTTTCAGGAATATGGAACCCGGCAAACTGACCCTGCTCACTCGAGGAGGCCTGGGAGAGCTGGCGTATCTCTTTCCTGCACTTGGCGCACCGGGAGAGCGGGATCGCGTCGCAGCGAATACCGATGCATCGGAGCTCAAGGCAAGACTGCAATGGAATTTTGTCCAGCTGCTGTGCAAGCTCGCGGCGAGGCAGCCACTACTGATAATCCTCGAAAACCTTCAGTGGGCGGATGCCTCATCACTCGAGCTTTTCCATTTTGTGGCAAGGCAAATCTCGTCGCATCCGATTGCGATCGTCGGATCGTACAACGACGCGGAGCGGGAAGCTAACGCAGGTATCCGCGCTGTCGAACAATCGCTTGCCGGAATAAGCGCCGCTGCTCGGATGCGCGTCAGCCCGCTTTCGCATGATGCCGTCGCCGAGATAGTACAGCGCCAGTTTGGAATTGATGCAGGCGCTTCGCGACAGTTCGTCAGGCTGTTGTATGACTCGACCAGGGGAAATGCGTTCTTCGTCGACGAGACGCTCAAGTGGCTCGTAGAAACCGGTTCCCTGAAACTGGAGAATGGGAGCTGGACGGGCTGGAACATCGAGTCTCTCAATCTTCCTCCCACGGTGCGCGACGCGGTCAAAGCGCGTATCGATCGATTGAGTGAAAGCGCACGACCAGTTGCCAATGCGGCAGCGGTGTTTGGTGCGCGTCTCAGCTTCAATCAGCTGATCAGTATTTCCGGGCTCAGCGAGACTGACCTCGTTGCAGCTCTCGAGGAGCTGGGATCGCATCATGTGTTCGACGAAATTCCGCTCACCGGCGAGACGGCGTATGACTTCACTCATCCGGTTCTTCAGCAGGTCGCTTACACCGCGCTGGGCGCAGCTCGTGCGCGACTGCTGCACGGACAAATAGGCGAGGCCCTCGAGGCGCTGTATGGAGCTAAGGCGGGCTCACACGCAGGTGAGCTTGCTTTTCATTTCGCACACTCGGGATCACTTGCTCCAAAAGCACTGAAGTATTTGAGCGAAGCAGGAGGCAAGGCTCTCGACACTTACGCCAATCGGGAAGCGGCGGCTTTCCTGACTTCTGCAATGCAGCAGACGGAAATATCGGATGCGAGTGAGGAAGACAAATCCACGATTGTCCGTCACCTCGCGCGCGCCAGACAACGGCTTGGCGAGTATGACTCGTCCCTCGAGCTCTGGGAAAAAGCGCGGAAGTTCGAGGCAGCGCGCGGCGAATATGCATCACTATCGGATATCGACTATCGAATGGGACTCGCCTGCTTCTTCGGGGGCCGATTCGATGAAGCATTGATGCATTACGACAGCGGCCTCAAGTCAGCGGCGCTCATCACTGCGCGGTCCGCTTCGGTTCGTCTTTATCTCGCGAGAGCAATCTGCCTTCAGGAGCTGGGGCGGATAGACGCGGCGAAATCCGAAGCGGAGAACGCGCTGCGTGAAGCTGAACAATCAGGAATTCATGCTTTGTTGTCGCGCGCCCATCGCGCACTCCTCCTGCTCTATGCCTGGACAGGTCCTGCTGCTACTGCCCGGGATCACGGAACAAAGGCAATAGAGTTCGCCCGGTCTTCAGGCGAGGCAATGCTCGAGTGGACAGCGCACTGGAGCCTCGGAGTGCTGGCCGGACTCACGGGCAACGCGCCCGAAGTCATGCAGCACATTGGAGAATGCCAGCGGCTCGAAGAAAAACTTCAGTCACCGCTGCTTCCTCTATGGACGGCGGAATTGTCCATCCAGTATTCATCCTGGATCGGAAACTGGGACGAAGGGATCGCCATTGGAGAAAGAACAATTTCTCTCGCGCGGTCTCTCAATCAGCGCGCACTGCTTCCGCGCCTGCTGGTGTGGACAGGCCTGATATACCTGTGGCGTCACGATCTCTCACATGCCCGGGAATACTTCGAAGAAGCGTGGACGCTTTCCGGCGCTGGCGCAGCCACGGAGCATCGAATCGACGTGCAGACCGTTGTTCCGGCTCACATGGGTCTTGCAGCATATCATCTGGAAACTGATAACCCGGCCGAAGCGATTCGAATCGGAGAAGCGGGTCTCGCACTTGCGGACAAGCTCGGTTACGTAGCGTGGACGCTGCAGTGGCTCATTCCGGTGGTTGGAGAAGCGGCGTTGTGGAGCCGGGACTTCGAACGTTGCGAGCGGCACTGCGAGCGCCTGCGAAACGATGGTGAAAAGCTCAGCAATCCCATCGCGGTGGCAATGGCTGATACCGGCGACGGTATGCTCAGGCTGCTTCGCGATTCGAATCCTCCTGCTGCAATTCCGCTTTTGCGACTGGCCATCGACAGGCTCGAACAGGTTCCGCTCCCCGACCCAGCATCGAGAATCCGCCGTGCTCTTGCTCAGGCTCTGACAGAAGCAGGTGATCGCGAATCTGCGTTGAAGGAGCTCCGCGTCGCTCACGACACGTTTGCGCGGCTCGGTGCGGCAGGCGAGCTCGAGAATGTGCGCAATGAGATCAGAAAACTCGGCTCGAGGCCGCCACCGCGCACTACTTCCGAAGGAATGGGAGGACTGACAGGCCGCGAGCTCGAGATTGCGCGAATGGTCGCGTCGCGCAAATCGAATCGCGAGATCGGAACTGCTCTCGATATCTCAGTGCGTACAGTGAGCACCCATCTCTCCAACATTTTTGCCAAAGTCGGCGTGTCGTCACGAGGCGAGCTCGCTGACTTCATTCGCGAGAGCTCGCTCCAGCACGACCGCTGATTCTCACCAACCCCTTCAGCTGCGCGAGCGCGAGCGCGCCGATTGTGTAGCTGTCATGAACCTCACCGTGCAGAATTTTCCTGCCGAGCTCGCGGTATGTAAGCCGGTGAATTCTGCCGAATGCTTCGCTGTCTTCGGGTTCATCACGGCGTGGCCCCTTTCCAAGCTCGACGAGAAAGATTTCCAGGATGCTCGACATGACTGCGCTGTCAGGCCGGATCATTCCAAGTCGCTGCATTCGCTTTACAGGATAGCCCAGCTCCTGCTTCACTTCGGCTCGAACTGCCTGCCGCGATGTCTGGCCGGACTCCCTTCTGCCGCGCACTGTTTCCAGCTCCCACGATCTCGTTGCGTGACGATAGATCTCGCGCATGACGAATCGCCCGTCTGCCACGCATAGCGCGGCAACGCCGTTCGGGCCGTCGTATTCTGTCTTTCCAATTACCCGCATCTCACACCTTGAAGCGCCGCTCGGAAACTTCAGCGCATCGCGAACAATGAACCTGGCTTCGTCCTCGAGCAGAATTCCAATTCGCTTTCCACTTTTTCCAAGCGCCGATCCCTTCAGCTCCGAGGCGCACTGGCTTTCGATCTCATTCAGCTCTTTTCTCGACGTGACAATCTCGGCTTCCCCTTTATCGACGTCGCCGCGCGCTCGAGCGTGGTC
>DASROK010000531.1:0-3980 GCA_035646915.1 Gemmatimonadaceae bacterium | reverse complement strand
GTCAAGAAGCGTGTAGAAGCTGTCATCGACCAGCTTGGAATTGGGGAGCATCGCAGCAAGAAGATAAAGGCTCTCTCGAAAGGCAATCTGCAGAGACTGGGACTCGCGCAATCGCTGCTTCGCGACGAGCCGTTGATGATTCTCGATGAGCCGACACACGGTCTCGATCCGGTGTGGACTCAGCGATTCAGAGACATTGTCGAGGGCCTGCGCCGTCCTGGAAGAACGGTGATCATTGCGTCGCACAATCTCGACGAGCTTCAGCGGCTTGCTGACCGTGTCGCCATCATCGATCGTGGAAAGCTGCAGCGACTCGTTCAGACTGGATACGATCAGACCGCTGATACTGCGGGAACGTATCGAATCGCAGTCGCCTCGAACCATACGAAGATGCGCGAGATAATTCCAACGGCTCTCGATGTCGGAGGGGGAGAATTCGAGGTGCCCGTCAGGAACGTGGATCAGCTGAACGAAATTCTGTCGAAGATCATCGCTGCGGGCATTCTCGTTGCGAGCGTCATTCCGGCCAGGTCGGTGCTCGAGCAGCAATTCAGGGAAGCTGTCGGAGAGAGTGAATGATGCGCAGCAATCTTCAAAGGTACGCCCTGTGGCAGATTCGGGATTTCACGCGTGACCGCGGAATTGCGCTTCTTCTCGTGGGTCTCCTGATTGGCTTCACGATAATCGGGCCCGTGCGCGCGGTTGGAAGGTCGATCGATGCGGCCCTGGCAAAGAATCTTCTCGTCGCAATCCTGATGCAGGTAGCGTTCATACTCGCGTTCATTACGCTGAACGGCATTGTCTCGACTGACAGGAAGATGGGTTACTTCAGGTTTCTTTTCTCGAAACCAGTAAGCATTCCGGCGTATTACTCGCAGCTCTTTGTCGTTTACTTCGTCGGCTTCCTTGCAGCCATCGCGATACTGCTTGGCGCGTTCAGCATTTTCGCCCGCCCTGTGTCACCATTCGGACCGCTTCTTTACTGCGCGCTGGTCTATCTCTCGCTCGGCGGAATTGCATTCCTCGTATCCAGCCTGTTCCGTCATGACTGGCCGATACTTGCCGCGATTTTTCTTGGATCGGCGATTCTGCACTCGATGTGGCAGTACCATGAAGGCTGGCGCCGAATGGTGCTCAGCGTTCTGCCGCCGGTATACAAGCTTCCGTCAGCGCTGCCCGACATCGTGAACCGCGGCGTTGTCAACACACAGGATGTGCTCTGGCTTCTCGGATACAGCGCGATCTGTTTTGCCGCGGGCATAATCGTTCTCCGGCGGAGGCCATTCGCCTGATGGCAGCACCTGCGCAGATTTCGGGAATGGCTTCGTTTCTCGATCCGGCAACTGTTCGGCGTGAAGTACTTCCGAATGGATTGACTGTTCTTCTGAGGCGTGACACGTCCGCGCCCGTTGTCGCGATTGTCACGCACGTGAAGGCCGGCTACTTCGACGAGACTGACGATGTGAGCGGGATCGCGCATGTGCTCGAGCACATGTTCTTCAAGGGAACTGAGCGTCGCGGAGTCGGCGAGATCTCCAAGGAGACAAAGGGAAGCGGCGGCTATCTGAATGCTCACACCGTTTACGATCAGACAGTCTACTTCACCGTACTCCCGTCGTCCGGATTCGCTGCCGGTCTCGACATTCAGTCTGATGCGTATGCGAATTCCGTGATCGATCAGGACGAGCTTCGCAAGGAGCTCGAGGTCATCATCCAGGAGGCGAAGCGAAAAGCAGACAATCCATCTGCGCTCGCCACCGAGACGCTGTACGAGATTCTTCACGACAAGCATCGCATGCGACGATGGCGCATCGGACACGAGGAAGGTCTGCGTGCGCTGGATCGTGATGCGATGGTGAAGTTCTACCGCAATTTCTACCAGCCCTCGAATACGATTCTTTCGATTGTCGGTGACATCGACATGGACGAAGCGATGTCGCGAATCGTCGAGCATTACGGATCGCTGCCTGACCGCTCTCCGATTCGGGAGCCCGGGCCTGACGAGCCGCACCATGATGATCTCAGATATCGTGAGCTGTCCGGTGACATCACTCAGTCGCAGCTGGTGCTCGGCTGGCGAACGCCGGACACGATGCATGAGGACACGCCCGCTCTCGATTTCGCGGCGCACATTCTCGCAGCAGGCAGGGCGTCGCGGCTGTATCGCGCTCTACGCGAGCGGCAGCTTGTCTCGTCGGTGAGCGCGTACAACTATTCGCCCACCGAGCTTGGCGTTTTTGTGGTTCATGCCGAAACGCCGCCTGAAAAGATCGTCGATGCCGGACGCGCAGCCTGGGACCAGATGCGGTCGCTGCGCGAAGATCCGATAGAGCCGCTGGAAATGGAACGCGTGCGGCGAATCTTCGATGCGCGGTGGATGCGGCGTTTCGAATCGATGGAAGGACAGGCTACCTACCTTGCAGAGTGGGAAGCGCTCGGAGACTGGAAGCTCGGAGACGACTACTACACGCGGTTCATGTCGATCACAGCGGACGAGGTTCACGACGTTGTGCGGCGATATCTCAGCACGTCGAGTGCCGGTATTGTGATTTACAGACCTGACTCTTCGCCACCGGTTGCCTCGAGCGGCGACGAGGTTGTTTCCGTTCTCGAGTCAGAACCGGTTGAGCCAATCGAGCCATTGCTCAAGCGGGACCCTGTCGAGGTCGATGAGTCTGGAACCGCACCGCGACTGGAAACGGTGGAAGGTGGAGTGCATGTCTTCAGGACGGCTGCAGGAACGCCGATTCTGGTGCGCCAGAAGGCAGGCGCGATCGCCCACATCGCGGTTCACGCCCGCGGCGGAGTGCGGGATGAAACTGCCGATACTGCGGGACACACTGCTCTCGCGATCCGCAGCACCATCAAGGGAACCTCATCGAGAACCGCTGCGGAGATTGCCGAAGATACCGAGATGCTGGGTGGAAGTATCGGGACGAGCATTGGATCGGAGGGTTTTGGCTGGTCGATGTCAGTGCCGGTTCAGCATCTCGATTCTGCGATCGCTCTTCTCGCTGATGTGATTTACGAGACTTCCATCCCCGAGGATGCATTCGAGACTGAACGAGCTCTCGCACTTGCAGATCTCGCGGCTTTGCGCGACGACATGTTCCGGTATCCGATGCGGCTGCTGATGTCCGGAGCGTACGGCGACCACCCGTATGCCAGATCCCCGCTCGGCACTGAAGGATCGCTTCGCGCCGCGACAGTCGAGGACGTGAGGCAGTGGTACCGCGGAAAGCTTCTCGCGTCGGAAATAGTTGTTGGAATTGTCGGCGATGTAGTTCCTGAGGAGATTGCCCAGGTTGCTGCACGGGCTCTTTCAGGAACTCATGACTCGGGCGTCGCTCCGCTTGCAGCGCCTGTGTGGCCCGAGCATGAAAGCATTTCGGCGGAGTCGCGCGAAAAGGCTCAGACTGCACTGGCTCTTGGCTTCGAGGGCCCTTCGCGAAAGGATTCGCGTCGGTTCGCTGCGCACCTCATCGCGACAATTGCGAGTGGGCTTGGCGGAAGATTCTTCGATGAGCTGCGCGACCGGCAGTCGCTCGCGTACACAGTTCATGCTTACACCAGCGAGCATCAGCTGGCCGGAATGTTCATCTCCTACATCGCGACTTCACCGGAGAAGGAAGAAGTTGCACGCAAGGGATTGCTGCGCGAATTCGAGCGGCTGCGGGAGACTGCTGTCACTGAGGATGAGCTGTCGCGTGCGAAGCGTTACTCGATCGGCTCGCACGCAATCCGTCAGGAAAGCGGAGCCGCCGTCCTCGGCGAAATTCTCGATGCATGGATATATGGCAACGGATTACGGGAGCTCGAGGAGTTCGAGTCCGAGATCGACCGGGTGACTAGTGGCGATATTCTTGATCTCGCTCGGGAGTTCTTCATTGCGGAGCGTCGAGTCGAGGGCGTGGTTCGAGGAGTCGGTAAGACGGTATAAAAGCAGAACTACAGGGATTTTTTGTGAGAAAGTGAGACGA
>DASROK010000530.1:0-5576 GCA_035646915.1 Gemmatimonadaceae bacterium | reverse complement strand
GATGATGCTCGAGTACATGGGATGGAACGAGGCAGCGCAGCTCATTGTTTCCGGGGTGGAAAACGCGATCAAGCAGAAAAAGGTCACCTACGATCTCGCTCGGCAGATGCCGGGCGCCAGTGAAGTGTCCACTTCCCAGTTCGGCGACGCAGTGATCGCTGGAATGAAACAGTAGATGACAGCCACCGTAACGCTGGCCGGAACGTCCCCCGGGAAATTTCAGGGATCGCTGCTGGCAATTCCTTTCGATGAGACCACCACACTCTCATCGATTCTCGCTGAGCTCGACCAGTCTCTTGGTGGCGCAATCAAAAGGTCGATCGACTCGAAATTCTTTCGCGGTGGAAAAGACGAAGTCTTCTACCTGAGCGGCGCAGACGGAACTGCAGCGCGAATCGCACTGATCGGAATGGGCAAAGTGTCGGATCGTCCCGGCTCGTTACGAAGAGCAGCAGCAATCGCCGCCCGTCATGCGGCGAAACTCGGAGGTGGAGACCTCGCATTTTACGTCGGCGGCGACGACGCGCGCGAAGTCGAAGCAGCAACTGTTGGAATCCTCGCAGGGTCGTGGGAATACAAGGATCTGAAAACCCCGCCACCGGAGAATGAACAACGGCAGCCGGTCGCGTCAGCGACAATCCTCGCGAACGAAACCGACCAGGTTCGCTCAGCGCTCGCATCAGGCGAAGCAATCGGAGCAGGCCAGTCACTCGCGCGCACGCTGGCAATGATGCCGGGAAATCTCTGCACTCCCGACTTCCTCGCGCAAACTGCGCGTGAGATTGCAGATCGTCACGCGATGAAGGTCACTGTCCTGGGACGCGCGGAAATGCAGGAGGAAGGAATGGGATCCTTCCTTTGCGTTGCGCAGGGAACTCCGCAGGATCCGAAACTCATCGCACTCGAATACTCGGGTGGGACTCCCGGTCAGAAACCGGTGACAATCGTCGGGAAAGGACTGTGCTTCGACAGCGGCGGAATCTCCATCAAGCCCGCGCCGGGAATGGAAGACATGAAGTTCGACATGTGCGGCGCGGCCGGAGTGCTCGGCGCAATGGAGTCGATCGCGCGCATGCGGCTTCCAATCAATGTTGTTGGACTCGTTGGATCGACAACGAACATGCCTTCGGGCACCGCGGTGAATCCGGGTGACGTGGTGAAGAGTCACCTCGGTAAATACATCGAAGTGATCAACACCGATGCGGAAGGAAGGCTCGTTCTCGCAGACGTGCTGTCGTACGCGCGCAGATTCGATCCCGCGGTTGTCGTCGATGCAGCGACACTCACTGGCGCTTGCGTCATTGCCCTCGGACATACTGCAACAGGCGTATTCAGTGCAGACGAAGCGCTCGTCTCAGAGATAATTGCAGCAGGCAAGCGCGCAGGTGAGCCCGGCTGGTCGATGCCGATGTGGGATGATTATCGTGATCTCATCAAGTCCGAGGTCGCGGACATCAAGAACACAGGCGGACGCGCTGCGGGAGCGATAACCGCTGCGATGTTCCTCAAGGAATTCACTGAGAGCTATCCGTGGATTCATCTCGACGTTGCGGGCACTGCATACGCCGAAGCCGACATGGTGGCTTTGCCCAAGGGCCCGACAGGAGTTCCGACAGGAACATTCATCGAGTTCGTGCGCGGACGGGTGAGTTGAAGGCTGCGCCGCGCCGGATTGTCCGTCGCATCAGCCTCGGCATTTTCGTCGGGGCTTTTTTCTGTATCGCGCCGGCCGGTGTGATTGCGCAGGTAGTTGTTCCGCCCGGCAGCGAAGTTCCCATTCCTCCCAAGCCTGCAACCGATACGGCGAAGGCAGCAATAAAAAAGGATACGATCAAGGCTCCATTTGGCCGCCTGCCTTCGCCCACAACGACAGACATCGGTCCGCAGTACGAATGGAACAGGGAAGAGATGTACGCGAGTGGAGAGTACACGGTCGCCGATCTTCTCGAGCGGGTGCCGGGAACTACATCTTTCAGAACCGGCTGGCTCATGTCGCCGAAGTTCGTCGCGGTAAACGGCGACCTTCAGCGAATCAGAGTTTTCTACGATGGCATCGAGATGGACAATCTCGATTCTCGAAGCGGCAATCTGCTCGACCTTACGACAATCGACCTGTTCACTCTCGAAAATGTCGTGATCGAAAGGTTTGCCAATGAGATCAGAGTACATCTCAGAAGCTGGCGAGTGGACCGGACGAGTCCCTACACGCGCACGGACATCTACACTGGTGACGAAGACACCAACATCTACCGCGGCTTTTACGGAAAGCGATTCGACAACGGCGCCGGGTTGCAGCTCGCGGGGCAGCAGTGGAACACGCGGTCGAATCGATTTGGCGGAGGCGGCGACGCGCTTTCGTTCCTCGCGCGAGCGGGAATTGCAAGAAAATCATGGAGTGTCGATGCGTATGCCGTAAGACGAAATGCATCGCGCGTACTGCAGCCGACTTTTGGCAGCGGGCTGTCGCTTCCGCCATTCGAGGGAACGAATACTCTGGGATATCTTCGCGCGGCAGCAGGCAATCAAGGTGGCGGCCCATGGGCACAGGCAATCGCGTCGAGCATGCGACTCGCTGAAACGTCAGACGTTGGCAGTGCGACGCAGATTCGTCCCGATACCGCTGACTCGACAACAAAAAAACTTCAGTACCTCGCGTCTGCGGGATATACGAGCGGAATCTTTCGCGGATCGATTGCCGATCGCATCCGCGCGTACAAGGGCGATGTATATCACTCTCCAGAAGCGCGTCTGGAAGCCGGCGGCAAATACGCCATAGTGGATCTGTTCGGACAGAAGGATGGAGAAGGCAAACGGCGGCGACTCGAAGCTGCGTTCAAGCTGATGCCGGTGTCGTTCATTGCGATTTCAGGCGCACTCTCGCACGACAATCCTGATGACGAGCACAACGATGTCGTCATTCCCGACAGTGTTTCGTTCCTCGCTGATTCGCTCCTGCCGAAAATGACGGCTGCAAGAATCGAGGTTGGCGTGAGACTCTGGAATCCCTGGATATTCGGCGGATTCATCACTCGAGACACTGCAGTACTGTCCGCGCCGACAGTGATCGACACCGTTTATCACGTGCAGCCAACCGGAAAGCGACAAGGCATATACGGAGGAATCCGCGGCAAGCTCTTCAAGGATCTGAATGCTGAGGTAATCGCCACGCGGTGGGACTCGGCGGCGTTCTACGAGCCCAAGCTTCAGACCCGCTCGGAGCTGAACCTCAACACGCGGTGGCTGTCGCGATTCCCAAGCGGCAGCTTCGGCCTCAAGCTCGCCGCGATTCACGAATACCGGGGCATTGTGAAGTTCCCAACAGCCGGCGGATTTAACGCGACTGCCTCGAGTAACGTCGTCTCGGCGATGGTTGAGATTCGCATCCTCAAGGGTGTCGCCAGCTATCAGGTCCGGAACATGTTTGGAAAGAATTACCAGATATTTCCGGACTTCTTCATGCCCCGGTCTATCGGTATCTACGGCCTCCGCTGGGAGTTCTGGAATTGACAACCGGGGCGTGAAATCCTAACGTTGCCGGCTCAATATGATATCGAGCATGACCGGCTTCGGTTCAGCCGAAGGCATGGTCGGCGCCGCAGGCGTAAGCGTCGAGATCAGAACGGTTAACCACCGTTTCTTCAACCCAAGCATCAAGCTCCCAGGGCCGTTCTCAAAATGGGAGGGTGATGTCAGGGAGTTGTTGCGGCACCGCATTGCCCGCGGCCATGTCGCGCTGACAGCCCGAGTCGAGCGGGAGCCAGGGAAAGGCGCGGGGATCAACGAGCAGCGTTTCGGCGAATACGTTGCTATGCTTCGCGATCTTCAATCCCGCTTCGCGCTCACCGACAAGCTGGATGCGGCGACCATTCTCAGTCTGCCCGACGTTGTCGACACGCACGTCGAAGAACGTGAAGTAGGGACGGTCGCTGAGCTCCTCGCAGTCATCGAGCAGGCAATCGGAGCACTCAGGCAGATGCGCGCTGAAGAAGGCGCGCGGCTCGCTGTGTTTCTTCTCGAGCGGATCATGCTCGTGGAAGAAGCCGTGAAGAGAATCCGCGAGAGAGCGCCGGTAAGACTCGCCGAGCAGGTAACGAGACTCAAGAAATCGGTGAAGGAGCTTGCTTCAGGCGCGAATGTCGACCAGCAGAGGCTCGCGCAGGAAGTCGCGATTCTCGCCGACAAGCTCGACATTGCCGAAGAGCTGGACCGTTTCGACTCGCACATCGGATCATTCAGGCAGTCAGTCAACGAAAGCGGCGCAGAACCCGTGGGAAAGCGCCTGGGCTTTCTTCTCCAGGAAATGGTTCGCGAGGCAAACACCACTGGAAGCAAGGCAAACGATGCCGCGATTCTCGCAGACGTCGTGATGATAAAGGAAGAGCTGGAACGCGTCCGCGAGCAGGTCGAGAACATAGAGTGAGCGGGTTTTTCCCGATCATTCTTTCATCGCCTTCAGGCGGTGGAAAAACGACAATCGCCAAAGCGCTGCTTCGCCGAAGAAATGATCTGGGCTATTCGGTATCATGTACCACGAGACAGGCCCGCCCTGATGAGAAGGAAGGACAGGATTATTTCTTTGTCTCGAGGGAAGTGTTCGAGAAAGGCCGGGCCAATGGCGATTTCGCAGAATCGGCCGAGGTTCATGGAAATTATTATGGGACGCTCAGGCGCGAAGTGGAGCGGGTTCTGGAGTCTGGAAGGCACGTCATCATGGACATCGACGTCCAGGGCACCCGGCAGTTCGTCCAGGCTTATTCGGACGCCGTAACGGTCTTTCTGATCCCTCCAGACGCCGAAATTCTTCTGTCCAGGCTGAGGGGGCGGGGCACTGAAAGCCCTGAAACGCTTGCCAGAAGACTAAAAAGTGCTGTGGAAGAGCTTAGGGCGGTGGACCTTTATAGTTATCTTGTAGTGAACCACGACCTGGACGAAGCTGTCCGGGATGTCTCGTCGATAATCGACGCCGAGTCCATGCGGTATGTAAGGCTCGGCGAAATTCATTCGCGAATTGGTGCAATGATCACCGATCTCGAGAGTGAGCTCGCAAAAATGAACCGGAGAGTTTGATGCAGGTTTTCATTCCCACTGACGTTGCAAAGCACGCTACCAACAAATACCTCGGCGTACTTGTCGCTGCGAAGTTTGCGCGCGTCCTGAACGAGTTCCCGCGCGACCGCTCGGCGCCCGGCGAAAAGAAGCTGACAACGCGCGCCCTCGAAGATCTCACCGAAGGCGAGATTCAGTATCGCGTAGTTCCGCGCCGCCGCTCGGAGTAAAGCAGATGCGGCCTTTTGACGGCCGCAGGATTCTCCTCGGTGTAACCGGGGGAATCGCCAGCTACAAGACAGTCATGCTTGCGCGTCTTCTCGCGCAGGCCGGCGCGCAGGTGGATGTGGTGATGACTCGCGGCGCGCTCGAGTTTGTCGGCGCTATCACGTTCGAGGCAGTGACTGGACGGCGCACGTACTCCGAGATTTTTGGAGCCGGCAACGCGCTGGATCACATAAAGCTCGCCCGCGAATCGGAGATTTTCGTAGTCGCTCCTGCGACAGCTGACTTCATGGCGCGGGCCGCGC
>DASROK010000529.1:0-3414 GCA_035646915.1 Gemmatimonadaceae bacterium | reverse complement strand
GCAGCCATCAATGCGAGTGCCAGCTTGGCGATCGTCATCGGAGTCATCGCCCATCTCCCGGCGGAAGATGTGCAGCCTTTGCGTCTTCATCCGAAACGTCGATCAACATCCGCAGAAGCGCTGTCGAAAACACCTTTCCCTGCGCATCCGTCTTGAGCGATAGCGTGCCACCGCCATCGAGCGCGCCATGGAGCAGGAAGTTCAACGCGTTCAGATTTGGCAGCTCATATCGCGTTACGGGCCCGTCGATCACGCCTTCAAAATGTTCTGCAACGGCATCTCTCGTAACGTAGCGGTCGAGAATCGGATACCACTCGGGACGCAACGCGATGACTCCCACGTTCGCAGTGTCACCCTTGTCACCGGATCGTGCGTGCGCGATGTCGAGGAGACGGACTTTCATCAGACAATCTCGACTTTTGTGTTCACCACTTTCTTGTCGATCAACGCTGGCCAGTATGCGACAATTTCCTCCACCTTCGGCCGCCCACCCGCAAATCCCGTCACACTCGGCGGACCGTTCAGCACGAGCGGTGCAATTTCACGTGTGAATCGCTCGACATCCTTACGATTTTCTCCTCGCACCCCGACGCGCAGCTGAACTTCATTGACCTCACTCGAATTGATTGGCGTCAGACGACCATGCGTTGAAGAGACACCGACAAACTCCGTGAGAATCTGGTCGAATTTGAGGCCGAGACGATCCAGTCGCTCGCGGAGAACGCGATCTGCAGCCTGCGCTTTTTCATATGCTTCCGGCCAGGCGTAGACCAGCGTGCCTACGGCTTTGAATCCTGAACGGTAGGCTATTGAAACCTTCAGCTTGTCAGTTGCCGGCCTGCCTTTGATTCCAAAAACTTTCACTCGATCAGGGCCGTCCTGTGCAAGCTGGATTGTCGTGAAGTCGGCGACGACGTCCGGCGTTATGTACTCGTGCGGATCTCCCATCTCATACACGAGCTGCTCGGCAACTGAGGGAACGTTGATCCTGCCACCAGTGCCTTCGTGCTTAGTTATGACGAAGGAACCGTCAGGCTTTGCCTCCGCGATGGGATACCCGACATTTGCCAGATCGGGAATGGATTTCCAGTCGTAGAGGCAGTTACCGCCAGAGCACTGGGCGCCACACTCGATGATGTGGCCGGCAATGATTCCCGCGGCGAGCTTGTCCCATTCATTGTCCTTCCAGCCGAACTCAAAACGCAGCGGCGCCATTGTCAGCGCGGTATCCGTAGACCGTCCGGTGATCACGACATTCGCGCCGCGTGTCAGACCTTCGACAATCGGCACCGATCCGATGTATGCGTTTGCAGACAGCACTCGATCTCGAATCGACGAGAGGGGCTCGCCGCTCTCCATGTTCGAGAGCGCATGTCCCGACTCGATGAGCTCGTCGAGGCTTCCAAGCAGGTCATCTCCCGTCACTACCGCGATGCGAAGCTTCTCTGATTTCGTGAGAGAGCGAATCGCAGCGGCGCATGCAGGCGGATTTACTCCTCCCGCATTTGCTATGACTTTCACGCCGCGTTCGGTAATGCCCTGCAGCACACTTTCAATTGCTCCGACGAAATCGCGGGCGTAGCCCATCGACGGATCTCGTTCCTTCTGCTTCTGAAGAATCGACATCGTCACCTCGGCCAGATAATCGAGCATCAGATAATCGATCTGGCCTCCGTCTACCTGCTGGCGAGGTGCATCAAGCGAATCGCCCCAGAAACCCTGGCCGCTCGCGACGCGAACGAGATTCTTCATTGGGCTTCGCCGAGGTGTGGGGGAAGAACGAAGGGACCGAGATGAGGCCCGGGGTTGTGCATCGAAGTTCGAAGCGCCATCGCGATGACCTCGCGCGTTTCTTCCGGATACACGATTGCATCGATGAATCCGCGCGCGCCCGCATAGCGCGCATCGAGCTGGTGCTCGTAGTCAGCGCGCATTGCTTCGACCTGGGAGCTTACTTCGGCAGATGGTTTCTCACTTTTTTTCTTCGCGGCGTCGAGCGTTGGCCCATGCACTGCCTGCACCGCCGACTCGCCTTCCATTACCGCCATTCTTCCCGTTGGCCAGCTGAAGATGAAATCGGGATCGAATCCCTGGCCGGCCATCGCGTAGTATCCGGCTCCAGACGCATGATTCACAGTTAGCACAATCTTGGGAACTCGTGTTGTTGCCATGGCTTCGACAAAGCGTGCGCCGGCGCGGATTATTCCTTCCTGCTCCGCTTCAGGACCCACCATGAAACCTGATACATCCTGAACGAATAGCAGAGGAATCCCAAGCCTGTCACATCGATCGATAAAGTACGCAACCTTTTCTGCGCTTTCCGCATACACAATCCCTCCGAATCGCGGCTTCTCGCCCTTCCGTCCCTTGATGAGGCCACGCTCGTTGGCGATCACGCCGATTCCAATTCCTTCGATGGACGCGTCACCGCAGATCATCTCCTTTGCGATTTCCGCCTGGAATTCATCGAGCTTTCCATTGTCGAGAATCGCTGCAAGAATCTCGCGGATGTCGTACGACATCCGGTGGTCTGACGGAAGCAGGTCGTAGAGCGCATCCGTCTGTTTTTTCTCTGGTTTGTCCTTAGGCTGCTCCGAATGCCATCGATCGCTGGAGAATCGGAAGCGCGCTGCGTATGCATCGGCTGGCGCAGATGGCATTCCGTGCGCGGGCAACCGCTCAACCAGGTCCCGGATCTTTTCGAGACACTGCTCATCACTGTCGGTGGCGTAGTGCGCGACGCCGCTTACTGTGGTATGCATCTTCGCGCCGCCCAGAGTTTCCGAATCAACCGTCTCGCCTGTTGCACCTTTAACGAGATTGGGACCGCCGAGTCCCATGAACGATGTGCCTTTCACCATCAGGATCACATCGGAAAGCGCGGGAAGATAAGCGCCCCCGGCAACACACTGGCCCATCACGGCGGCAATCTGCGGTACGCGCAGATATCGGCGCATGATCGAGTTGTAGTAGAAGATTCTCGCTGCGCCGTACTGTCCGGGGAAAACGCCACCCTGGTACGGAAGGTTCACGCCTGCTGAATCCACCAGGTAAATGATCGGCACCCGGCAGCGCATCGCGATTTCCTGCGCGCGAAGAATCTTCTTGATTGTCTCGGGCCACCATGATCCTGCCTTCACGGTCGCATCGTTGGCGACGATCACCGCTTCGCGGCCGTGAATGATGCCGATGCCGGTGATGACTCCGGCGGCTGGTGCTTGTCCGTCGTACTGATCGTAAGCGACAAGGAGTCCGATCTCAATGAATCGCGACTGTGGATCACACAGCTTCTCCACTCGCTCACGCGCCGAAAGCTTTCCTTGTTTATGAAGCTTTGCGATTCTCTCGGCGCCGCCGCCTTCGCGCAGCTTTTTCTCGAGCTCGCGCACTTCCGCGCTGAGCCCTCTCAAGCGC
>DASROK010000528.1:0-11765 GCA_035646915.1 Gemmatimonadaceae bacterium | reverse complement strand
CCGTCCTCGACGAAATCGGCGAGCCGGTGATGCATCTGATCCGCAACTCACTCGATCACGGAGTTGAAACTCCCGCCGAGCGTCGCGTTGCGGGAAAGCCTCCTGTCGCAAAGCTCACTCTATCTGCAGCGCGTGAGCGCTCATCGGTGGTCATCAGAGTGAGCGATGACGGACGCGGTATCGACATGAATCGCGTTCTCGAGCGCGCACTGACTGCAGGACTTCTCGAGCCCGATCATGGCCTGCTGAGTGACGCGGAAATTCTTGCGCTGATCGCCCGCCCCGGATTTTCGACAACCACGAGAGTGACCGAGATCTCAGGCCGCGGAGTGGGACTCGACGTTGTCGCGACGAAAGTGCGCTCGCTTGGTGGATCAGTCGAGCTTTCGACTGATGCAGGCGCGGGAACGGAGATTCGTCTCGAGCTCCCGATGACTCTTGCAATCATTCATGCGCTTCTTGCCCGCAGCGAAGACGAAGTCTACGCGCTGCCGATCACTCACGTTGTAGAGACTCTGGTGGTCGATCCATCGATGGTCTCGTTCGAGGATGGACGCGAAGTACTCTCGGTGCGCGGGCAGTCCGTGCCCGCCGTTCGTCTCCGCGAGAGGCTTGGGCATGCACCGTCGGACAAGCGCGGCCATGCCGTTGTTCTCGATCTTCCGGACGGCCGCATGAGCCTGCTCGTGGATGAGTTCGTGGGACAGCAGGAAGTGGTCGTGAAGGCGTTCGACGCAGCGCGCGGCATGCCCCAGCTGTTCAATGGCGCAACAATTCTCACCAACGGATCACCCGCGCTGATACTCGATGCGCAGGGAATCGCATAACAAGGAACCAATGCCGAGCATCGAAACTTCACAGGTTAATCTGTCGCCTTCGGTAACGACGCCGCTCTCTCCCGAGCGCGTGGACGCTCTCAAGGAAGTTGCGAACATCGGTGCAGGCCATGCCGCAACCGCGCTTTCACTCATGACCGGCGCGCGCATCATGATCGATGTGCCGACGATCAACGTCGCCCCGTTGTCGGAGCTGATTCCGGGAATCGCTGATGAAGGCTCGCAGGTGATAAGCGTGCTGATGGACATGCACGGATCGCTCAAGGGGCATACGCTGCTCGCGCTTCCGCTCATGACGGGCCGCCGTCTCGCGGATCTCATGCTTCGGCGCGAGCGCCGCGCCGGTGTTGCAAACCTTGATCTTCTCGAAGAATCCGCGTTGAAGGAAGCGGGAAACATTCTTGGCGGCGCGTACATGACAGCCTTGAGTGAGTTTCTCGGAATGACTCTGTTGCCGTCACCTCCGCGTCTCACCGTCGGAACAACCGAGACCGTCATGGAAGATCACCGGCGCCAGGCTTCGTCAGCGGCGGCCGCATGCTGCGTGGAAACCGAATTCAACTTCGAGGAGATCGGAGAGCGCTTTCGCGGGTTTTTTCTTCTCCTTCCGGATGCTGCGTCGTTCGACGCGATCTTCGCCGCCGTACGCGTGAAATAAATGCAACTCAAGGCTGCACTTCCTCTCTCATCGCACGACTCGGAGATCCTCAGGTCTCTCGCCCGTCGCGTTGATCCAGCCGATCCCGGCGCACAGAACAACATTGGCGTGCTGTACTATCGCCGTGGAATGTTCGATGATGCGATCGCTGCTTTTTCGCGGGCTCTCGCCCTCGATGAGCGGATGCGCGTGGCACGTCGCAACCTCGAGATCGCATACGGTGAATCGGGACTTCTGGAACGCCGGGTTTCCGAGCTCGAACAGAGGCTTCGCGAGAATCCCGAGGACATCGGACTTCTTGTCGAGAGCGGAATCGCGGAGAAAACAGCAGGTCATCTCGATGAAGCGGAAGCGAAGTTCCGCCGCGCTCTGGCATACGATGCTGATTCGTCAGTGCTTCACTTCTTCCTCGCGGAGATCTTTTACAATCGCGGACTGGGAGAAGAAGCGCTGCGTTTCCTCAGGCGCTCGATCGATCTGAATCCGGCAAATCCGGATGCGCACTATCTCGCCGGATTCATCCTCGGAGATCTCGGTCGTGTCGAAGAAGCCCGCGAAGCGAACAGACGGGCGGTTGCGCTGAATCCAGCGCTGACCCGCGCGCAGGCAAATCTTTCGCTGGAAGGACGTCTTTCGCCGAAAGGACTCGACGCTCCGGCAGATCAACTCACGCAGGGCAGGGCCGGCAGTCCGCACCTTACGCTCGGGCTAGCCCTTCGCCTCAAGGGTTATCACGCCGAAGCACTTCGCGAGTGCCGCGCGGCACTCGATGCCGGCGAAGATCCTGCGGCCGCACTCGAAGCGATTGCGAGTCTTCATCTCCTGCTTGGGCAGCCTCATCAGGCACTCGAGGCGTATGATCGCTGTCTCGCTGTAGCGACAGACAATCCGCGCATCTGGAACCAGCGCGGGATTGCGCTCTACATGATGGGCCGCTCGAATGACGCAGAAGAAAGCTTCAGGCAATGCTTCAGGGACGGAGCGTCGTACGCTCCCGCGCACAACAATCTTGGCGCTCTCCTGTGGGATTCAGGGCAGGCTCGCGAAGCGACGAATGAGTTCCGCAAAGCGGCGCGCGATGATCGCGCGCTTCCCAGCGCGCGCCTCAATCTCGCTTTGTCGCTTTTCCGCCAGGGTCATTTTCAGCTCGCGCTCGACGCGTATCGAAATGTTCTTCGCGACCAGCCCGAGAATGCTGCAGCATTGTGCGGTATCGGACGCGTGATGCTGGAGTTCGGCGAATTTGGCGAAGCACGTGATGCATGTGTGCGCGCGATACAGGCAGATCCGCAGCACGCTGCGGCGCACAGGCATCTGAGTCTCGCCTTCACCGGTCTCGGCGACGAGGAAGCTTCGGCTGAATGTGCCGCGCGCGCGAGGGAGCTCGACCCTCAGGAAACGCCCCAGATGATGATTCTGGAAATGGACGCCGCCGAAAATGCGGCTGCCATTCCTGAAGGCAGCATTGCCGCTACAGCGGTGCCCGACTACACGCTCGCCTCGGACTATCTCTCAAAGGGACTGTACGACCGCGCGCTTGCGGAGATTCGCCGTGCAATGAGGCGAGGCGCCGACGAGAAGGAAGGAATGATTCTGCTCGGCAAATGCTTCGCCGCTCGCGGTGAATATGATGTTGCCGAAAAGGAATTCACCGCCGTTCTTGGTGCCATGCCCTCTGATGATTCAGCCTCTCTGGAGCTTGCGAGCGTATACCGCGCAATGGGAAGACCATCGGATGCGCTTCGCCGAGCTGTGGGCCTGCTGCGCGCAAACGTATACCATTTCGCGGCGCTGGTTGTTCTGGGAGAGTCGCTTCTCGATCTCAAGAGAACGCGTGATGCAGCACGCGCATTCGCGCGCGTGCTGAAGTTCAATCCGAATCACGCCGGCGCGCGGAAGTATCGCGGGCTTGCCTCGATGGAGACACGCTGATGGCAATCGAAGGGCCGCTTCAGGACATCGGCATTCACGATGTATTTCAGCTTCTCGATCTTGCCCGCAAAAGCGGACGATTGACTGTGCGCTCAGCCGCGCGGGGAAATGAAGGCCGTGTGTATTTCGACAAGGGTGCCGTAGTTCACGCGACAATGCAGGACAATCCGCACACTCTCGGTGCTCTCTTGAAAAAGGCGGGCAAGATCAGCGAAAGGGAATTACAGGCGGCATCCGAAACGCAGCAGGATGGAGATGCCCGGCTTCTCGGCGAAATCCTCATTGCTCAAGGGGCAGTCACGCGGCGTGATGTGGACAGGTACATGCGGCTTCAAATCGAGAATGTCGTTTTCGATCTGTTCTCGTGGAACGAAGGGACGTTCAGCTTCGCCGATGGCGGCGATGACGGGGTGAAGATCGACGCGACAGTACGAGTTAGTATCGAAGCGCTACTAATGGAAGGAGCGCGCAGAATCGACGAGTGGTCGAGAATGAACGACCGCATTCCCGGACCGCACGTGGTGCCGCGCCTCGCTCAGTTGAGACAGGAATCTGATTCGTATATCGATCTCAGGCCGGCGGAATGGGAAGTCCTCACGCTTATCGATGGAGCGCATTCGCTGCGCGACATCGCGCTCGAGCTGACCGTCAGCGAGTTCGACGTAGCGAAGACTGTTTACGGATTGCTGAGCATGGAGCTCATCGAGATCGCCGGAAACCAGGCGGAGGCTGCCGCATGAACGAAGAATCAAGGTTCGCGTTCGCAGACGTTCTCGGCGACGGCGATCAGACTGCGCTGCTCCTCGACCACAAGGGCCAGGTTCGGGCGGGCATCTATCTCGATTACAGGGGCGCTGATGTCAGCGATGAAATCGGGTTTGCATTAGCTGGTGTTGGAAGCGAAGCAACTCGCGCCATGCGTCATCTCGCTCTCGGCGAGTGGCGCGCGATTGTGTGCGAGTGTGCCGAGGCGAACCTCGCGCTTGCACCCGCTGATGATGGTGATGTTGTGCTGGTTGCCGCGGCGCCGAGCGTGCCGCATGGCTTTGTCAGGCGTCTACTGGATATGGTATGTCAGAGAGCACTTGCATGGAGAAGGGAAGTCGCGTGAGCCACGAGCTGGAGCTTGCGGTTGCGCGATTGCAGCGTCAGCAGGGCGTGCTCGGCGCGATGCTCGTCGGAATCGATGACGGAATGATCATCGCCGGCGATGCTGGCCCGGGCCGCGATGCCGACACGGCGGCAGCGCTTGCCGCATCCCTTTTCCGAAGGACGAGAAATGCGTCTGATGACGCAGGGCTCGGCGCCGCGAGATTCGTCAGGCTCGAGGCAGATCGTGGTCATTTGTGTGCAACGGCGCACGGCGATGTTGTTGTAGTCGCAGTCGCGTCAAGCGGTATCAACCTTGGAAAGCTGCGGCTGGAAATGCTTGGCGCGGCGGAGATGTTATGATCGCAGGAGCTGTCAGTGCGCCGTGGCTGGATGCCCCGCTGCGCCGATTCGTCCAGGACTCGAGGGTACAGCGAGCAATCGTTCTGCATCCGGACGGCAAAGTTCTCGGGCAGTTTGGATTCACGAGTGCTGCAGATGTAATGACCGCGTGTGCGCTTGCCGCAGCGATCAATGCGTCAGGCAGGGAGCTCGGTCGTCAGCTCGGTGGCAGGCCGTTTCTCGGGCTGCATCAGGGCGGAAAAAAGCAGGGAGTATTCATGGGAGCGTGTGCGGCGGCGGGCAGGGAGTGCCTGCTTCTCGCTGCATTCGACCGTGACAGCACCCTGGGACTGGTACGCCTTTACTTCGCCGAGTTTCGCGATTCGATCGGCGAGACTAATGAGGAAGGAACGGAATGGAGTCCGACGCGCGATCTGGAGGCTGACCTCAACAGCAGTCTCGACGCTCTTTTCGGCCCGATAAACTGACAAAGCAATGAGTTGAGCGCTCTCCACCAACGGCGGAAAAAAATGGAGAGGCGCGACAGGAGGTTGTGGTCGTATCTTTCCAGCCGGCGTGACAGGCGCCGCATAACGCGACGGTAGTGGAGATCTGAAGTGAGCTCTGGCGAACGCCCTAGTCGACCACAGAAAGGCGAATGGAATGACGGTGAATTCGAGTCGTTCCTCGAAGAAATCACGCCGGCACTGGAAACCAGTGTAGGAAGGCTTGGAGTAGCCGGATCACTGGGCGCTCGATCCAATACCGTCGATCCCGGCAAGCTCATACTGATGTGGCCTGATATCGCTGACCGCATCGTAGAGGAGCTTCGCTGAGTGGCAATACGCGGCAGCCTGAATGAAGCGAGCCTTCCCGACGTTCTCCAGCTTCTCGCAATGGGGAGCAAGACCGGGACCCTGACACTTCTCGTTCCGGGATCCGGTGGAACGATCTGCTTCGAGAATGGACGGATTTGTCACGCATCGGTGAATGGACGGACTCTCGGCACCGAAGAGTCCGTGTTCGTGATGTTCAAGTGGAATGACGGATCGTTCAGCTTCGAGCCGGGGATCAATGCGCCAAAAGGAGCGCGGCTCGTATCGGTCGATCCGCAGGAGCTTCTGCTGGAAGGAGCCCGCCGCGTTGACGAATGGTCTCTGATCGAAAAGAAGATTCCGAGCTTCGACGCAGTATTCACTCTCGACCGCCAGCAGCTTCTTCGCAATCGCATTGCGTTCACTGATGAGCAGCAGCGTCTGCTTCCCAGTATCGATGGGTTTCGCGATATAAATGAGCTGATGCGCGTGACGAGAATGGGAGAGTTCGACGTCGGGAAGGCGCTGTTCGGACTTCTCTCGGGCGGCTTTCTGATTCGTGTCGGCGCAAGAGGTCCGGCTGAAGCCGTTGCACCTGATGCAACGATCAATGAGCATCGCAACCTTGGCATCGCGTTCTACAAAGCGCGAATGTACAGTGACGCAGCGCGCGAATTCCGAAGAATCACGGAGCTCCGGGCCACTGACGCACCGGCGTCTTTCTATCTCGGACTGATCGCGCTGCGTGAAAACCGCTGGAACGATGCAGCAACTGCATTTCAGCGCGCTGCTGTTTCTGCGCCGAGGATGGCGTCGGTGCTGATCAACATGGCGTATGCGTACGAGCGGCTTGGCCAATTGGAAAAAGCGCGGCTTGCATACGATCAGGTCGTTTCGCGCGCGCCAAAGCCGGAGCCGCTTGCATTCATCGGGCTTGCGTCGATTGCGCTGCAGAAAGGCGACGCAGATTCTGCGACGAAAGCGCTGGAGTCTGCGCGCAGCGCGTGGGGATCGACCCCTCCGTCAGCGGCGTGGTACCATTACGCGGGCATCGAAGCTGTGATGCGAGGTGATCCCGAGCGGGCCGCTGCTGTTCTAGCTGAGGGTGTGTCGCGGTATCCAGTATCGGCGCCACTTCTGAACAATCTGTCCGCGGCGCACGAGGCGTGCGGAAACTTCGAAGAGGCAAGGGAAGCGCATCGACGCTCGGCTGCAAGTGCGAGCGCCCTCGGCAGCTGACGAGTCTGGCTTCGCCGCTCTCTGCAAAAAGATCGAGCGCGACCGCGGGTTCAAATGCTCCAGCTACAAGGACACGTGTCTCCGGCGACGCATCTCAGTGCGAATGCGTGCGAAAAATGCGCACACATACGCTGCGTACGCGGGCGTTCTGGACACAGATCCGGTTGAGTACGACAAGCTCGTCGAAACTCTTACGATCAACGTCTCGAAGTTTTTTCGAAATCCGGAAACCTTCGCCTGCATTGCGACAAAAGTTCTGCCCGAGCTGTGGACCACGAAGTCTCCGACGATCCGCATCTGGAGCGCCGGGTGCGCCACCGGCGAGGAGCCGTATTCAATCGCGGTTCTTTGTCGCGAGCACGCGTTGTCGAACAATGACGCGGCGCGGCTCAATCGGGTGAGAATCGTGGGGAGTGACGTCGATCGCGATTCTGTTTCCGCAGCGAGCAAGGGTCGATATCCGTCTGCTTCATTCGCGGAAACTTCACCTGCCGTTGTAGAGAAATATTTCCCGCTCGAGCACGGGATGCACACAGTTTCGCCCGAAATCAGGAACCTCGTGGCGTTCGAGAACCGCGATCTGCTGGAAGGCGGCAGCCCGGGCGGAAGAGTGCACATGATTCTGTGCCGCAACGTCATTATCTACTTCACTCGCGAGACCCAGGAAAGGCTCTTCGAAAGGTTTCACGAGCTGTTGCTGCCCGGTGGGTTCCTCGTCCTAGGTAAGGTGGAGACACTGCTCGGCAAAACGCGCGAAATGTTCGCGCCAGTGAGCTCCCGAGAGCGGATCTACCGCAGACTGTAATCCCGGGGCAGGCGAAGTGGGTCAGACAAAGCGCGTACTGGTAGTGGATGACAGCGCATTCATGCGCAGGCTCATCACCGAGATCGTTGAGTCACGTTCGGAGTTCCTGGTTGTGGGAACTGCGCGCGACGGCTCTGACGCGCTCGCCAAAGTGCGCTCGCTCCGCCCTGACATCGTCACGCTCGACATCGAGATGCCCGGCGTGGACGGTCTCACTGCGCTCGCGGCCATCATGTCGGAAATGCCCCGTCCGGTAGTGATGCTGAGCGCAGCGGGATCCGAAACGGGAAATGCGCTGACCATCAAGGCGCTGGAGCTCGGAGCTGTAGAGTTCGTGCGCAAGCCATCGGGACCGGTGAGCATCGACCTGGTCACTGTGCGCACGGAGCTGTTGCGTGCACTGAGTGCAGCGTCGATTGTTCGCGTTCCACAGAGTGCGCCTGCAATTCGGGAAGAACGTCGCGATGCGCGAAAGCAGCGCGATACGAGCTCTGCAACACCCGCGACATCAGCAGTCGTCATTGCCGCTTCAACCGGCGGGCCAAAGGCGCTTTCGGAAGTTGTTGCTCAGCTCCCCGAGTGTCTTTCTGCTGCGGTGCTCATAGTGCAGCACATGCCCGGTGAGTTTCTTGTATCGCTCGCACGAAGACTATCGCAGCTCGGACCGCTGCCCGTGACTGTTGGGCGCAACGAAGAGACAGTCATGAGTGGCCATGTGTACCTTGCTCCGGGCGACCGTCACATGACTGTCTCGATGCGGGACACGAGGCCGGTCATAGTCACTGATGCAGGTCCCGCAGTATGTGGAGTGAGACCGTCAGCCGATCCTTTATTTGCGAGCGCAGCGCGTGTGTTTGGAGAAAACGTGGTGGGCGTGGTTCTCACCGGAATGGGACGCGACGGGTCTGATGGACTTCGCGCAGTACGTGCAGCGGGGGGAGGAGCAATCGTTCAGGATCGTGCGAGCTCGATAATTTACGGAATGCCGCGTGCTGCACTTGCGGCAGCGGGCGCTGATCGAGTTGTTGCTCCAAGGCTGATCGGACCCGCGGTTCACGATCTTCTTTCCATGAGGCGGGCTGTAGCATGACACCAGCGCGCGCATCCTCAGGAGCTCGTCCCGTGCGGGAAGACCACCTCGGCGCTTCTACATTCATTGAAAAGGGCTGGCACGGCATCGCGCATGGCGACTTTGCCGGTGCTGAGGCGTCGCTTCGCACTGCTCTCAAGCATGCGCCGAGCGACGGGCAGGCAGGCGCATTGCTCGGGTGGGCGATGGTGCGGCAGGGCCGCACTGAAGAAGCGCTCGCGGTTCTCGATCAGCTTCTTGGCCGCGATCCTATGAACGCACTTGCTCGCGCCACGCTCGGATATGTTTGCATGAGGAAAGGTCTTCTGCGCGAATCGCACGAGCATCTCTCCCGTGCTGCTGCGCAGATGCGTGATCCGAAAGCAGCGTTGTACGGCTGCTTCTACCTCGGGCTCCTCTATGCGCAGCAGCGCGACGTTGTGGAGGCAGAGCGGTACTTCAGAAAAACACTGTCGCTCGCACCGAATTTCATCGAGGCTTACTACGAGCTGGGGCGCACGTTCCATCGCGCAGGCGAAAAAATCGAAGCTGAGAACGTCTGGAGAGCGGGCAATACGGCGAATCGATTCAGCGATTGGGGAAAGCGGTGCGCGGAAGCGATTCGGCTCTCCAGGTCGGGAAAGGAACCGCCCAGCTACAGCTAGAACTACGCCGGCGATCATTGACTACGGGGTTTGCGGGAAGACGAGGAAGGATGGGAAGCCAAGGAAGAAAGACGTCTTGATGGTTTAAAACCCAAAGACAAAAGCGGTGTTCTTCCAAAACTTCCAAATCTTCCTCGTCTTCCTGCGAACCCCGTAGTTCATGCCAGGAAGCTGAGAGCTAAGGCTGCTAACATCTAACAGCAGGCGACAGCCTGCGCCGTTTCCGTGCTATTCCCAACATTAAGAATCAATGATACGTGCAGCTTGAGAGGCGTGCGCGCTTGACACGGTTTTACTGCTCCTCTACACTACCGCGCTATGGCTGAATCCGAGGCGAACAAGGCGCGGCTGAATTCCCGCACGAGGTCCATCGGGTTGTGGGTCGCCGCTCTGGCTGTAATCGCTGTCGGTTTTGCAGATCTCGCGCGTGGCGGCACTACCATTGCCCCAGTACTTCTCGTGCTGGGATACTGCGTACTCGTACCTGTCGCAATACTAAAGTAGGGCTTGCTCTCGGCTAAACCGGGCGAGTAGCTCAGTTGGTTAGAGCGCCTGCCTTACACGCAGGATGTCGGGGGTTCGAGTCCCTCCTCGCCCATTTTTTTTCGGACCTGTCGAAAGCGGCTGGTGTATGTACAGATGTTCCCTGATGGAGACTAGAACATTGAGTGCAAGGAGTCTGACTTTGCGTCCCTATCGTTTCAGTCCACGCTCGGTCGTGGCAATGGCTGCGGTTGCCGCAATCCCTCTCGCGGGTGCGTCTGCTCAAAGACGAGCTCCGGACCCCGTACCAAGGGTCATGATTGCAACCTTCCAGAGCGCCGATAAGGACCTCGGGCAGAAGGCCGCCGAAGAGCTGCGTAACCGGGTCACGCGTGACGCCGATGCGCGAAAGCTCGTGGTCATCCCCAAGACCGATATCGTAAAGACTCTCGAGGCCTCGGGATATCCGCCCACTGAAGCCCTTCAGCCGAATGATGCGAAGGCCCTGGCCTCGCTTCTTCGCGCCGATGAATACATAGATGGAGTCGTCACAAAGACCCCTGCTGGTGTGAAGGTCGAGACGAGACTCATACTTGCACGCGACCAGAATCTCGGACAGCCGTTGCCTCCAGTAGAAGCTGGCAACGTTGGCCAGGCGGCTGCGCAGATCTCGAAATCATATCAGCAGGCGCGAGAACAGCTCGCCAACGAGAAGAACTGCTACACGCTCTTCCGTGAAGGGAAGAATGCCGACGCGATCAACATGGCGCGCTCGGCCCTCAGCAAATATCCAAACGGCACGATCGCTCTCGTCTGCATGGCCAATGCATACAAGGCGATGAACAACACCGATTCGGTGCTCGCGGTATCGCAGCGGATCGTCACCGCCGATCCCCGCAACATCCCCGCTCTCAGGCACCTGGCTGAGATCTATCAGACCAAGAACGATCCAAGAGCTACTGAAGTTCTCGTCCGCCTGATGGCTGCAGACCCCGGCAACGACAAGCTTCGTGATGATGTGATCGCGAGCCTGGTTCGCAGTGGAAAGCCGGAAATCGCTGTCCCGATCGTCAAGGAAGCCGTCGCGCAGAACCCCGGAGATCCCAAGACCCTTCAGACTGCATGGCGTGTCTACCTGATTGCGAACATGCCTGCCGATGCGGACGCGATGGGTGCGGAAATGATCAAGGCTGATACTGCGTTGGCTGACAGCGCTTACTTCATTAGAACAGCGTCTGCACTAGCTGCGGCGAATCCGACGCGCGCTGCCCAGCTCGTTTCACAGGGAAGCGCAAAGTTCCCGAGCAACACGACACTGCTGGTTGTTCAGGCGAACACGCTCAGCAAAGCAGGGCAGAATGCGCAGGCATTGCAGGCCATCAATCGCGCTCTTGCGGTGAACCCAAAAGTGGAGAACGGGTACGCGCAGAAGCTCTTGATCCTCAGCGCCATGAACATGCCGGACAGTGCGCTCGCGACGCTGAAGATTGCGCAGGCAGCTGGGGTCGACAAGAAAACCCTTGGTCCCGTTGCCTTGAAGCTCGGTAGTGATGCGTACAAAGCGGGCAATGTCTCGAAGAAGCGCGACGATCTTCAGAAGGCCGTTCAGCTCCTGATGCTTGCAGATCAGCTCGAGCCCTCGGCAGACGCAAAGTTCCTTGCCGGTGCATCGGCATTCCTGATTGGACAGAGCGCAGTGAACGAGGCGCAGGATACCAAGAATTGCGCACTTGCCCGCCTGGCGAAGGAAAACTTCGGCATTGCGCAGGAGAACGTTCCGGCTGGGCTCCCATCCTATCCTGACGCTGCAAAGCAGTTGCTCACTGCGATTC
>DASROK010000527.1:0-9170 GCA_035646915.1 Gemmatimonadaceae bacterium | reverse complement strand
GCTCCGGATAGGAAAGCCATTCGCCCGTAAGAACCCCCGCTGAATCGCGAAGTCGAAGTCGAATTTCGTGCTGGTCTTCTTCGTTGATCCAGTCAGCGCCGCGCCATTCTCCAATAAATCGGCGTGCTTCGGAAATTCCTGGAGCGGGAGTCGATAACAATCCTTCGACCGTCTCGGTAAGCGGTGGAAGCTTTGCAAGATCTGCCAGTCTCTTGTTGAAGCCTGCAGAGTCAGCAGGCGTTCCATAGCCATCGACTAGAAGCCGGTACGCTTCCGCTGCCGCGCGGGACTGTCCTTCCATCTCGAGATCCTCGAACAGCTGCCGCAGCAATCCGGAAGGCGGAATGACCGGATAACCCCAGGACTTTTCCATATCGTGGTAATACGTCAGCGTTCTCGTTGTTGGTGATTGGGGAGCGGAGCTGACCTGATAATCTTCGAACAGCGTGCGGAGCCCGAGATATAATCCGACGAACGGAAGCGACACGTGTGATTCGTGGTCGAGCTTCTGTCGAGTCAGCCTCCAGTCTTTTGGAGCGGTCTTCGTGAAGAGGGCCCATGTGGAATCATTCCATCCGAATCGCGACTCGAGCGATACGTAACGGAGCGGCGTCGAGGCCATCCGGCCGGCTCTCTCCATCATGCGATGCGGAATCCAGTTGTCGCCGAGATGCGCGGGAAGATCGAGTGAGAGAACAAACCTGAATGCGGGTCGAGTCGCGGCGGCGTAGCTGGCAATCACTCCGCCCGACGAATGCCCCTCGAGAATGATCATCCCGTTTGCACGATACTGTTTCTCCAGCGCGGGCATCAGCTCCTTCTCGATGAAGTCGAGAAACTTTTCGCCTCCCTCATTTTTGCTGCTTCCACTCACCGAAAGTCCCGGCGGCGTCATGTCGTGAACGCGTCCATCCATTTGATCGAGATTGGGAATTCCAACGACGATGGTTTCCGGCATGTGGCCCAGCGCCGCAAGCTGTGAGGAGACTGTCACGGCAATCGGGAACTGCGCTTCGCCGTCGAGAACAATCAACACCGGATAGGAGCGCGTCGTTTTCGAAAACGATCGTGGCACACCTGCAAACACAGGTCTTGTCTGCCCGAGAATTCGTGACTCGAGCTGCAGAGCCGACGTTCGCTCCATTTCTGTCGGCTTGCTGAAGGGCGCGCTCCCGTTTGCGGCGGGAACGAGCGTCTGTCCTTCGCATGCGCTCGCAATCATGAAGACAAGTGCTGCACATAAAAAGCGTCCGGCCGTCATCTGACAACCTCCTGGTTGACCTAACACCTAATACCGGCTCGTCTTGTTGAAGCCGTCGAAGTGGCGAATGAACGGAATCGAGGGACAGGCTGGCCGAAAGACGGGTTGCAGTACCGGCCATGTGTTCTCACCATTCATCGTGAAGAAAAAGTGGATCGCACCAGCCGCACTCTGGATCGCAGCGCTGGCACTCGGCATTTATGCAAAAGCGCCGGAGATTCCCGGGTCTCACGGTCCCATGGCGCCTCGAGTTTCGCAGCTTCCGCCAGATCCTCGCGAGCTGCTCTTCATGCTCGGCGTCGGGTCAGTGGTGTGGTATGCTGTCGCGATGGCACTTCCGTTCCTGCTGCTCGCGGCAAGGCGTGTAGACACGGAAAAGCAGAAGCCCGCACGGATTGCGCGCTTGAGCTTTGCGATCTTCATCGCTCTGTTTTTGCTTACCGCGGTCATCGAGTTCCTGGTCGCATACCGCGGAATGCCATCGAAGCCGTCTTTCCTCAGCTTTCTGCCCGTCTCACTGCGCCAGGATCTGCTCGCATGGATTGCGCTTGCCGCATTCGTGGTTGCATTCGAGCTGAGACGCCGGTCAATGAGAGCGCGACTCGAGCGCGAGCGGCTTCGTGCACAAATCGCGGAACACCGTCTCGTTGCCCTGACGAGTCAGCTGCATCCGCATTTCCTTTTCAACACGCTTCAGGGAATCTCGACTCTCATTCACCGCGATCCCGACGCCGCCGATGAGATGCTGTCGAAGCTGAGCGACCTGTTGCGGGACCTTCTTCGCCATAGAGACACAGCGCTCGTCAGTCTCGACGAAGAGCTCAAGTACATCAGGACTTATCTCGATATCTCCAAATTCAGATTTGCTGACAGGCTTTCGTTCACCGTCGAAGCCGATCAAAGTGTCGGAAAGATGAAAGTCCCGCTGTTCATTCTTCAGCCGCTTGTCGAGAACGCGCTCAATCACGGTATCGGCGCAAGGGCTGAGGGTGGGAAGATCTGCGTGCGGGCTCATCAGAGAGGAGGCAGGCTTCAGCTCGAGGTCGAAGACAACGGGGGCGGACTCGACGCACCTCCGGAGGATGGAGTGGGTTTGAGCAACACGCGCGACCGGTTGCACACAATGTATGGGACCGATCACAGCCTCGAGCTCGAGGCAATCGCAACTGGTGGAGTGATCGCGCGCATCGACGTTCCCACAAGATGAAATCAATTCGCGCGCTGATCGTCGACGATGAGCCGTTGACGCGGGAGCGTGTACGCGATCTTGCGGCGAGGGCCGAAGGAATTGCGATCGTGGGCGAGGGAGCGAACGGACTGCAGGCGCTGGATCTCATCACGCGACACAAGCCCGACCTGATCTTCATCGACGTCGAGATGCCCGAGTTGAACGGATTCGGAGTAATCGCTGAGCTCGACGATGATTCAGCGCCCGCTGTGATCTTCATCACGGCTTATGAGCAGTATGCAAAGAAGGCGTTTGACGTCGGCGCAGTAGACTACCTCCACAAGCCAATCACGCCGTCGCGCTTCGCTGCAGCTATCGCGAGAGCGAGGGAAAAGCTGGAACGACCGTCTGTTGCTGAATGGAGACGGCTCGTTGCGGCAGCTTCAGAAGCCGAGCGTGCGCGCGGATCGCGAAAGAGGTTTGTCGTAAAGAGCGGAAGCACGCATTACTTCGTGCAGGTCGATGATGTGGACTGGATCGACGCTGCCGACAATTACCTGCGGCTTCACGTCGGACAAAAAACGCATTTTGCCCGCGGTACGATGAAGCAGGCTGAAGACGAGCTCGACTCCGATAAATTCGTGCGCATCCACCGCTCCGCAATTATTGCAGTGAATCGCATTCGAGCGATTCGGAATACGGAATCCGGCAGCCACATCGTTGAGCTGAATGATGGGATGCAGCTCAGCAGCAGCCGCCAGTATTTCCGCCGAGTGAGCGAGCTGCTCAGTTAGCCTGAATAAAACCGCTGAGCCAGCCAATCACGCGCACCCAGCCTTCACCGTGCGATGTTGCCATCTCCATTGGTTACCTGTCGTCAACTTTTCCCTTGAACCAGAACTGCGGTACCGGATGCCGGGAGAACCAGAAAATCGGTACCGGGTACCGGTAACTGCGCTTTTACTGGCGCCCGGTACCGAAGTTCTGGTTGTTCCGGTACCTGGGACCGCAGTTCTGGTTGTTCGGGTACCTGGTACCGCAGCTCTGGTTCACGCCAACCGGTACCACAGTCGAAATCCCGGAGTATTTTCAGAGTCTATGAAGGCGATTCTCCTGGTTGACCACGGCTCGCGCCTGCGCGAGGCGAACGACATGCTCGTGTGCATGGCCCACCTCGTCCAGACAATGGCGGGACCACATGTAATCGTCCAGCACGCTCACATGGAGCTCGCCGAACCCACGATTGCAGCGGCCTTCACAAACTGTGTCGAGCTCGGCGCAACGGACGTTGTTGTATTTCCCTACATGCTCTCGCCGGGGAAGCATTCGACGCTGGACATTCCCCGAATGGTCAGCGAAGCTGCAACCGCATATCCGTTCGTTCGCTACTCTGTATCACCCGCGTTCGGAGTGCACGAGAAGCTCGCCGAGCTGATTCTTCACCGCGCCGCAGTTCCAGTCGATGCTTCGTGGAAAGACTCTGATGCCGAGCGTTGCTGGGACCCCGAGTGCTCGCGCGTTCTTTGCGGCGAAGCATGCCGCGCACGACAAGCCGACATAACCGGATTTTTCCGCGCACCGATAATCTCCGGTTCCTGACCACTACTATATGACTGCAGACACAGAAGCGCGCCCCGCGCTCACTATCCTGACTGAAGAAGAAGAGATGTTCCGCGATGCGATCGCGGGATTCGCGGAGGAGGAAGTCCGGCCTCGCGTGATGGAGATGGAGAGCGCGGCGAAGATCGACGCGGATCTCATTCCGAAATACTTCGAGCTCGGCCTCATGGGCATCGAGGTCCCCGAGCAGTACGGCGGCGCAGGAGGGTCTCTCTTCATGGTGACGCTCGCCGTGGAAGAGATCAGCAAGGTCGACGCATCGGCTGCGATCCTGTGTGACGTGCAGAACACTCTCGTCAACTATCCGATCACGCGATATGGAAGCGATTCCCAGAAAGCGAAGTATCTGCCGCGACTGACATCGGACACTGTCGGCGCTTACGCACTTTCCGAATCAGGCTCGGGCTCGGATGCATTCGGGCTTGCCGCGCGCGCCGAGCAGAAAGGCGACAAGTGGATCCTTAACGGCCAGAAGCTGTGGATCACGAATGGATACGAAGCCGGTATTTACGTCGTTTTTGCAAACGCGAATCCACCGGCAGGATATAAGGGAATCACCGCATTCATCGTCGAGCGCGATTTCCCCGGATTTGCTGTCGGCAAAAAAGAGAACAAGCTCGGCATTCGTGCTTCGAGCACTGTCGAGCTGCTGCTCGACAACTGTGAAGTTCCATCGGATAACGTTCTTGGACCGGTTGGCCAGGGTTACAAGATTGCGATCGAGACGCTGAACGAAGGGCGGATCGGAATCGGCGCGCAGATGATCGGAGTTGCACAGGGTGCGCTGAGCGCTGCAGTGAGTTATCTGAACGAGCGCAAGCAGTTCGGCAAATCACTCTCCGAGTTTCAGGGTATTCAGTTCCAGGTTGCCCAGGCTGCGACTGATCTCGAGGCTGCGCGGCTCATGGTGTACAACGCGTCGCGCCTCAAGGATGCAGGGCGCGACATCGCGCGCGAAGGGGCGATGGCAAAGCTGTTCGCCTCCCAGGTGTGCGAGCGCGTGACGTCGCTTTGCGTGGAACTGTTCGGCGGATACGGCTACACCAAGGATTATCCGGTGGAAAAGTTCTATCGCGATGCGAAGATCGGCGCGATCTATGAGGGAACTTCCAACATGCAACTCCAGACAATCGCAAAGGCGGTATTAAAAGGATGACGAACATGGTCTCAAAAACAATCAGGGCTTTGGTGGTTCTCTCTGCTGCCTCTGTCTTCTCTGCTAACTCGGCTTTATCACAGATCAAAGATTCGGAATACGTTGCACGACGAACGGCTCTCGCCCAGAAGCTCCAGAACGGGATTGTCGTCGCGCTCGGAAGTCCTGAACCTGAAGAAGACTTCATTTCATTCAACCAGAATTCGAGCTTCAGGTACCTCACCGGTTTCAACGAGCCGGAAGCTGCCTTGGTGATGGTTGTTCGCAATGGAGCAATCGAGGGTTTGCCAATGCTGTTCGTCGAGCCAAGCGATCCCGCACGCGAAGTCTGGACAGGCCACCGACTCGGCATTGCGGGCGTAAAGACAACACTCGGAATGGAAGGCCGCGACGCTGCGACTTTGCCGAAGGTGATCGATTCCCTCGCCAGTCTCGGAACAACCAACACACTTTTTACTGTCGGGAACTTCAGCCGCGGCAGTGGTAGCGTGACCACGCGCGACGACCAGATCGTCGCCGGATTCCTCAAGAACAACCCCGGACTCGCGCTCAAGCCGGCGAATGGTGAAGTGGCCAATCTCCGCCGCATTAAGACGCCGGCTGAGCTGGACTTCATTCGTCGCGCAGTGAACATCAGTGTGACTGCGCAGCGTGAAGCGATGCGGCTGATCGAGCCAGGTATGAACGAGTTCGAGGTACAGGGGCTGATTGAGTACACTTTCCGCCGCAATGGAGCGGATCGCCCGTCGTTCTCGACAATCGTGGGATCAGGGCCGAATTCGACGACTCTTCACTACAACACTGACGATCGCTATATCGAGCCAGATAACGTGATCGTGATGGACATCGGTGCGTCGTATCGCGGATACGCTGCGGACGTTACACGAACTGTTCCGGCAGATGGAACGTTCTCTGATGCTCAGCGCGACATCTACAGCGCAGTTCGCGCTGCGCAGGCAGCTGCAGAGGCAGCAGCGAAAGTGAATGGCCCCGCGCGCGCACTGACGGATGCAGCGAATGCATCACTCGGCGCGTCACTCGCGAAGCTGGGACTGATTGAAAGCGCCGGCGCGACTTACGATTGCGATGCTCAGGCAAGCCGCCAGTGCCAGCAGATGGGTCTCTATTACATGCACAGCCTCGGTCATGGCATCGGGCTCGACGTCCACGATCCTGGCGCTGCATCAGGCGGGGGCAACCTCGTTCCCGGAAGCGCTTTCACTATCGAGCCCGGCATCTACGTTCGCAGCAATCTGCTCGACATCATTCCGAACACGCCGAAGAATCAGGCGATGATCGCGAAGATTCGCCCCGCCGTTCAGAAGTACGCCAACATCGGCGTGCGCATCGAGGACGACTACATCGCTACCGACAACGCTGTGGAATGGATCTCTAAAGCCCCGCGCGAAATCAGCGAAGTGGAAGCGATGATGAAGGATAAATGGACGGGACCTTCACCACGCGATGCTGCTACTGTTGAAGCGTACCGTTCAACAGGCCGTCGCGTACCCTGATCGCTTTTGGAGACGCGTTCGTCAGCTCGATCAGCCGCCGCGTTTCAGTGGTAGTGAATCGCACCGGGGCATTCAGTGTCAGACGCTGAGTGCCCCGCCTGATTTCAATCGGGACAGTTCCGCCCGGCGCCATCGCAGCGTACTTCGCGTTGAACTTTTCCTGAAATCCCGGGTCGTTTGCATCCAGTCCGCCGACTTTCAGGAGGTAATCTCCCAGCTTCACTCCTGCTGTCGCGCCCGGACCGGCGACAACCACCTGCATTACGCGAAGTCCTTCCTCGTCTTCGGAGATTGAAATCCCGAGTGAAGGACGCACGGTGCGCTCGACAAAGAGCCTGAGGCCGCCTGACGGAAGAACGCTGTCGTATGGAAATGGATCGCGCCCGTCAATGTAGCGTCGCTCGAAATCGGCGAACGACTTGCCGCCGGCAGCACGGGAAACCGCCGCCCACCATTCGTCGTTCGTGAATCCCTTCCCCTTCTTGTACGTGTTGTCGTAAAGCTCGCGCATCACAGTGTCGAGAGATTTGCGATTATCACTGGCGTCGCGAATGATGATGTCCAGAAGAAGGCCCGCGACTGATCCTTTGTCGTAATAGATGTCTTCCGTACCGTTTACGGGCTTTATCCAGGTCGACACCGATGCATCCTCGAGCGAAACTGGCACGGTCTCGCTGATGTGATCGATCTTTTCGGTGGTAGTTCCGTAGAATCCGCGCGGTGTGATTGTCTTTCCGCGCACCTGAGCGAGATCGGCGTAGTAATCCGTCACTCCCTCGCTGATCCACAATAGAGGCGTCGGCTGCTCGCGATCGTATTGGTAAGGCGTCATATCGGCGGGACGTAACCGCTTGACGTTCCACGCGTGAAATACTTCGTGAGAGTAGAGTGACGCCAGGATCGGGTTGCCGAGCACTACTGGTGAGATGATGTCGAGATGCGAGTTCTGGTGCTCGAGCCCGGACGCAGCGCCAAGCGAAAATTCTCCATCGGCTACCTGAAATATCGTGTACGAATCCCAGGGAACTTCACCGAACACCATCGCCTGGTACGGAACGATCTTCGCCATCTGCTGGAAGATCCCCAATCGAACCGCAGGAGTAATCGTGCCGCTCGGGTAACTCGCAAACCGGAATGGCTTTCCGGCGATCGTAGTGCTGTCCATGTCGAACTGCCCGACAAAGAAAGGCATGTCGACGAGATCGTGATAATTGTTCGCGGAAAAAGTATTCACTCCGGTGGAATGCATTCCGGTTGCCACGCGCCATGCGGGATTCGTTTTCACAGTGACAGTGGCGGGGAAATCCATTCCGGTTCCTTCAGGATAGAAAAAAAGGTTGGTCCCGTTGAAGAAGGAGAAATTCGATTTCGTCCACGAGTAGCCGTTGTCGAGCGAGTCGGCCTTGTAGTCGAACTTCACTTCGACCTTCCCCGCTTTGGGAACGCGAAGTCTCCATGTGTCCTTGTCGGTTTTGTCCCAGTCCAGCTCAACGTTGTCCTGAGCCGCTGAAAAATCGTTGATGAAGCGCGCAAAGTTGCTCACTTCGTATGCACCAGGTGTCCATTCAGGGAGGGACAGGAGGACTGCCCCCGGAGCCGTGGCGTTGAAAGTCATGCCGACTTTGATGATCCTCAAATCAGCGGTAGCGCTGTCGAAAGTGACCTGATACTCGATGTCCCTGACGGGAATCGAGCCCTCGGCCTGCGCTCCGGCTGCTCCGGCAAAGAGAAGCATTGGTATGACGAAAGATTTCATGCGCATACGTTATAGTTATGCAAACATCGGTGCTATATTCGCGGCTCAAACTACAGTCTTGAAATGATAAAACCGGAAAGCCTTCAGTTTCTGAAGCGGCTCCTCGATACGCCTGGCCCGTCAGGATTCGAATCAGCGCCGGCAAGAATCTGGCGCGACGAAGCTTCAAAGTTCGCAAAAGTGCGCGGCGATGTCGCCGGTAACAGCATAGCGGAGATCAACCCCGGCGGCTCGCCAACCATCATGCTGGCGGGGCACATCGACGAAATCGGTGTGATTGTCACTTACATCGATGACGACGGCTATGCGTATATCGGGCCAATCGGCGGATGGGATCCGCAGGTGCTCGTCGCCCAGCGCATTCGATTCCTCGGGCGAAATGGTGACGTTTTCGGAGTAGTTGGAAAGAAGCCGATTCACCTCATGAAAAGTGAGGAGCGCGAAAAGGCCTCGAAGATGACAGACCTGTGGGTGGATATTGGCGCGAGCTCAAAGAAGGAAGCCGAAAAGCTGCTGTCGGTCGGAGACCCCGGAGTGATCGATTCACGAGCGATGGAGTTCCCCAACGATCGCCTGGTATCACGCTCGATCGACGACCGCATCGGTGCTTTCATAGTTCTCGAGGCGCTGCGCCGATATGCAGCGAAGCCCGGTGCGGCTCACGTGGTTGCTGTGGCGACAACACAGGAAGAGAT
>DASROK010000526.1:0-3228 GCA_035646915.1 Gemmatimonadaceae bacterium | reverse complement strand
GTCTTGGAGGTTCGGTCCGACTCACGCCGGGAACCCGCTATCAAATGGGTTCCGTCAAATCGATTCCGATCGTCCAGGAAATCCTTGCCAGCGACGACACGGGCAGGTTCTGGCTGAGTGACCGCCGACTGGGCTTCACAGGGCGTCGAAAAAAGTTCGCCATTGCACTGAGCAAAGCGGAGTCTCTGGATGTCTTCCATGATGGTATCGCGATCCGCGTCGCCGGCCGAAAAGCTCCACAGATTCTCGGAATGGCTAATGCGGAGTTCTCTGCGGCTGTACTGTCAGCGCTTCTGCGCCCCGAATCAGTGGGAACTGTCCTTGGCGGGAGTGAGGGAACCCTTCAGGATGCCGCGCAATCGGACGGCAACGTCGTCGATTAACGAATAAGCCACCGGGCACATCACCAGCGTCAACAACAGGGCGAGGCTTTGTCCGCCGATGACTGCGACGGCAACGGCGCGTCGTTCTTCAGCGCCCGGGCCAGTGCCCAGCGCGAGAGGCAACATGCCGCCGACCAGCGCGAGCGTCGTCATCAGAATCGGGCGCAGCCTGTCGCGATTGCCTTCGAAGATCGCTTCCAGCTTCGACATGCCGTCCGCGCGCAGCGTATTCATGTGATCGATCTGCAGGATCGCATTCTTCTTTACCACACCAAACAGTACGAGCATTCCCAGCGCCGAGTAGAGATTCAAACTTTGTCCGGTGACCCAGAGCGAAAACAATGCGAAGGGAACAGCCAGCGGCAACGCTAGAAGAATCGTAAACGGATGCGTGATGCTCTCGAACAAGGACGCGAGGATCATGTACATGAATATGACGGACAGGGCGAAGGCGATCAGGAATTCCTTGAACGTCCGCTCCAGCTCTCGCCCGCGTCCCGTAATGACCGTCGAATAGCCCGCCGGCATATTCAATTCTCGTGCGGCTTCAATGAGCGCCTGATTACGGTCGGCCATACCGTATCCGGGAGCAACGGAAGCCTGCAAGGTCACCTGACGCTGGCGATCCAGACGATTGATCTGCGACACGCTTCGAGCCGGAACGAGCTTCACAACACTATCCAGCCGCACGAGCTTGCCGTCGCGTGTCGGGATGTAGAGACGGGAGATGGTATTCGGATCGTTTCTCGAGCCTTCGGCAAGCCGAAGTTCAACGTCATAGTCTTCGTTCACCGTGGCGTCGTGGAATCGGGAGACACGATCGTCTCCTCCCACCATCAGACGCATGGCGGAAGCAATGCTCTGCACGTCGGTATTCAAATCTGCGGCGCGTTGCCGGTCCACCTCGAGCCGCAATTCAGGCCGGTTCAGCTGAATGGAGACCTGCGCATCGAGAAGGCCGAGCTCCGGTCCTCGCTGTGCCAGGCGACCCGCATAATCGACAAGCTTCTCGATTTCTGGACCGCGAAACACGAATCCGATGTCGGTTCGCGAACCGGCACCGGAGAGATTGATCGACTGCGTGTTGTTAATCTGAAATCGAATGTCCTTGTATTGCGCCATCTGACGGCGCACGTTCTGCATCACATCTCGCTGGCTGAAATTGTTCCGGAACGCTTCCATGGGATCCAGATGCAGGAGGCCGCTGCCGAGACGATTCCATGAGAACACACGCTGCTCATGCGGAATCAGCTGCACCCAGATGCGGCCGGAACTGACTGCACCATTGTAGTCACCGCCGGAAGTCCCCAGGATCGTCGCGACGCCGGGAGTCGCCATCAACTTGCGCTCGACGGTCTTCATGACGTCATCCATCGCAGCGAGGCTGACGCCTTCGGGCGCCGTGGCACGCACTTCGAATTGCCCGTCATCGACATTCGTGGGGAGATAATCCTGGCGGATCAAACGATACATCGGCACCGATAAACCAATGACCGCGACGCCGAGCAGTGCGACTGCCAGCCGATGCTTCATTGAGAATCTCAGGCTCGCCATATATCCCGTATCGATCCACCGATAGAAACCCTGGCGCGAGGATGCTCCCTCGTGGCCGCCATCGGTCTTTGCAGAAACATGCAACATCCGCGCGCACATCATCGGCGTCAGCGTAAACGACACCAGCAGGCTGACCATGACCGCCGCGGCCGCGGTGATTCCAAATTGATAGAGAAAACGTCCCGCGATGCTCGACATGAAAGACACGGGAATAAAGATCACCGCCAGACTCAACGTCGTTGCCAGCACGGCGTGACCAATGTCGGCCGTGGCCTCGCGTGCGGCACGAAATGCCGGCATATGCTTTTCTTCCATGAACCGAAACGTGTTCTCCAGCACGACGAGCGCATCATCGATAACGATGCCAACCATCAACACAAGAGAGAGCATCGTCACGCTGTTCAACGTGAAGTGCAGCGCCCACATGACACCGAATGCCGCAATCAAAGACGCGGGGATCGCGACCGCCGCAATGATCGTGGCACGCCAGTTCCGCATGAAAAAGAGCACCACGAGGCTGGCGAGAATGCTGCCCACAATCAGATGGATATTGATTTCATGCAGCGCGGCATAAATGAAACCGGACTGATCTTCGAGGATCTGAAGTTTCACATCCGGAGGTAACTGTGCTGCGATTTTGCTCAGGCTGGCTTTGACGCCTTCGATAACTTCGATGGTGTTCGCGCCCGATTGCCGTCGCACTTCGAGCGTCACCGTCGGCTTTCCATTCACGCGCGATGAACTTCGCGACTCCTTCGTGCCGTCTTCCGCATACCCGATGTCGCGGATGCGCACGGGCGATCCATTCACCGTCGCGACGACAAGCTCATTGAAGTCGCGCGATGAACTCATGCGGCCCATCGTGCGAAGGTTTTGCTCGCGCACTCCCGACGTCACATTGCCACCGGGGATATCGGTGTTCTGTCGCACGATCGCATCACGAACCGAAGTGATCGGAAGCTTGTAGGCGGTGAGTCTGTCCGGATCGATCCAGATATTCACGGCTCGACCCAATCCACCGTTGATGCTCACCTGGCCCACGCCCGGACTACGTTCGACCTGTTCCTTGACGACTTTGTCTGCTAGCTCTGTCAGTTCGCGTATCGGCCTCTCGCTGACCAGAGCAATCGAGAGCGACGGCGATTGATCTGCGTCGAACTTCGAAATCACAGGGGGAAGGGCATCGGCCGGCAGATCACGAACCACGGAGGCAACGCGATCCCGCACATCCTGAGCTGCCGTCTCAATATCGCGATTCAGATTGAAAGTAATGATGACGTTCGAAGTGCCT
>DASROK010000525.1:0-10404 GCA_035646915.1 Gemmatimonadaceae bacterium | reverse complement strand
GTCGCCTTTGAGCCCGGATCAGGCCGTTCCTGGATTTTCTCCCTTTCCGCCTCTAGAAGATTCTGAGGTTTATGTATTTCTTCGGATTCTTCTTCAAGTCGACCATGATCGAGTCCATGTGCTGAATTGTCGACCGAAGATCGTTGTAGGCGCCGGGGTCATTCAGCGCCAAGCCCACCGATCCGTTTCCTGAATTCATCTTCGCGAGAATCGAATCGAGCTTCATCGACGTCACGCGGAAGTCAGACGTAAGCTGCGCCATGTTCGCAGACGTCGAGCGAAGATTGGTAAGAGTTGAATCGATCTTCGCAGAATCGACCCCCGACGTCGCGCGCCGCAATGATGCCTGCGTCATCGTGAGCTGACGATTCTGCTCTGCCGCAACAGCACTGAACTGCAGAACCAGCCGGTTCATGTTGAGCATCATCTGATTCGATGTCGCGAGAGTCTTTCGCAGATCCGCAACGCCGCCTGCTTCGATGAGCTGCTTGTTCAACGCTGTCGTCATTGCATTTACTGACGTCGCAATCGAATCAGCCTTGCCCGTGATCTGAGCAATCCCTGGTGCACTGGGTCCAACAGGAACTGTGTCGCCGGCCGGAATCGAATTTGGATTCGGCGCTTTCGGCGTGAGAGCAATCGCCATGTCGCCGAAGATTCCATTCGCCACAACCGTGGCTATGGTTCCCACCGGAACCTTGTACTGCTTTCCGACACGGAATGTCGTGAGCACAGTTCCATCTGTTCGAAGGTCGACTTCATCGACGTAGCCGACATTCACTCCGGCGAGGAGAACAGGCTGTCCCTGCTTGAGGCCCGATGACCATGGGAACTTGGCGTACAGCGGATATCCCTTCGACAATCCTCCGCGTGCCAGCCAGAGCGATCCAACGATCGCTACGACAATTGCGACCGCCATGAGAATTCCAACGAGAACGTCGTCGCGTTTTTTCATCCTTGCAGGTAAGGTGCGAGCAGAAGTGCCGTGAGCGCGTCCAGTACGAGGATCGCGACGGAAGTGATGACCACGGCCTGTGCGGTGCTGCGTCCAACGCCTTCAGCACCGGCCGTGGTGTTGTAGCCTTCGTAAGAGCAGAAGAAAGCTATCGCTCCCCCGAAGAGTGTGGCCTTGATGATACTGTAAACTATCTGGAACGGCGCAAATGCAAGTCTGAGTCCCTCGGAGAACGCTGCGCTTGTGACATCTGTCGCAAGTATCGCGGTCATGAACGCTGTCCCCACACCGATCGCATTAGCCAGAATCGTCAGAATCGGCAGCATGATGAGCGCAGCGAGAATACGGGGCACGATCAGATATGCTATCGGATCGTACGCCAGCGTTTCCAGCGCGTCGATCTGCTCAGTGACGCGCATTGTCCCGATCTCGGCAGTTATTCTCGCGCCCACGCGTCCTGTGAGAACAAGACCGGTGAGCAATGGTCCCAGCTCCAGAATGATCGATTGTCTGGAAATCAGCCCGACAACCGAAAGCTGCACTCCGCCGAACAGCTGATACCGGGTCTGAAATGCGGTCACCGCTCCGATGAACGCTGCGACAATCGCCGCAAGAGGCAGCGAGTCGACACCGATGTTCCGCATCTGTCGAATCGTCTCGGACGCGTACGTCTGCGGATCCCTGATTCCGCGGCCGATGTCTCGAAGAAAGTATCCCCGCTCACCTATGCGCGCGAAGACACCTCTTACGGCACTGATCAAGTACGCACTCTCCAGAAGAGAATCGCTCCGAGAGTGCCGAATACTATGCTTGGCGTCCATGCAGCAATCTCAGGCGGAATGAGCCCATTGCTGCCGAGGCCTTTTGTCAGTTGCACCAGAAAGATGAAAATCACTGTGGTGCCAAGCGCGACACCGACCCCGTACGCTGCGCCACCCCGCTGCGTGCTCGTTGCAAGCGATGCAGCAAAGAGAAGAATGATCACGCTCGTAATCGGAATCACGATCTTGAGCATCCGCTCAACTTTCAGCCTGTCGACGTCCGCTCCAGACCGCTCCATAGCCCGGATGAATTTTCCAAGATCTCCGAAATTCATGTCCTCCGGAGCTTTCGGAGTGAGCATGAGATCCTGCGGGCGCTCGGTGAATTTGTGGTCGTACGCAGAATCGAACTGAATGGTCATGTTCGTGAGGGAATCGAGCAGGATGTGCATCGTTCCCTTCGCAATCTGCCATCCATTGCGAGGTTTGTAGCTGGCTGTCTGCGAAGTGAGAATGTACGACGGATAATTCGGTCCTTTGCCCTTTCGCTCAATCGTGATTCCGTCGATTGCACTCCTCCCCACGTAGAGCGTCTGCACTTTGTACACTCGGCCAGCATCCGCCGCGTACGCAAAGTTGAATCGCTGGCTCGTGTTGCTCACAGTCTGCCGCTCCAGAAGCTCGAGCCGCCTCCTGGTCGCAAGCGGAGCATACTCGCCAAGCACCAGTCCGAGCCCCGCGGCAATCAGTGCTCCGAGGAAAATGGGCGCGATGAATCGATAAAAGCTGACTCCCGATGCTTTTGCCGCCGTGATCTCGGAATGACGAGTGAACGAGCCAATCGAGAAAACCGTCGCGAATAAAACAGCCGCGGGAAGAATCAGGAAAATCGAATCGGGCAGCCAGTAGACATAACTCAGCGCGATGTTGCCGGGCGGCAGCTTCTTCGCGAGATATTTATCGAGATTGTCGGTGGCGTCGAAGAGAATGAGCAGCAGCGGAAATCCCAGCGTTGTCGCCAGGAAAATCTTGAACCACTCGGAGAAGACGTACTTGTCGAGGGGGTGAACCAGTTTCACGGTGCGCTGGTTCGGGTTAATGAGCGCGATGCGGCGGGCGAAGTGCGGCGCTTGAAACGGTACCGCAGGTTCTCGATCATCTCGGAGAAGTCACCGCTGCGCGACGATCCCGCTTCCTTGCCCATGCGTGCAAGCAATATCAGCGCGATAACTCCGAACAGAACGTTTGCGAGCCACATCGAGACGAACGGCGGCATCAGGCCGCGACGCGCAAGCGACTCACCGGCGATCAATCCCACGTAATACAATCCGAACACGACAAGACTCACGCCAATCGTCAGACCCACTCCTGCACGAGGGAATCTCAGCGCGATCGGCGCGCCGAGCAGAACGAAGATGAAGCACGCGGCAGCGAGCGCAAACTTCTTCTGTATCTCCACCTCGTAACGATTGAGGCTTCGAAGAGTTTCGATCACGCGAAGCCTTGCTCCCTCAGCCTGCGAAGGAATCACTTCGTCCGGCTGATTCTGTGATGCCTCAGTTGTCTCTACTCCGGAGCTTGGAGGCGGACCTCCAGGTACCGGCGCTGGGGCCTGAGCTCGCGCCTGGGCCGGAGGCGGCTGCACTATTACGCCTGGCTTTGCCGGTCTGATCGCAGCCGGCGGATTGGTTACCGGCGCCTGAACCGGCGCTGCTGGCGCCGGAAGCACAACTGCGGCGACACTATCCCTCTGCTTTTTCGATTCGGCTTCAATGCTTGCTCGAATCGAGTCAGTTCTCGCTTTTACTGTATCCTGATGCACAGGTGTCTGTGCAGCGAGCTCCTTCACGCCAGTCTTGGTGAGCAGAGAGCAGTAAGCCTTTCCAATTCCAACCGTCAGCGGCTCGGTGGTACGAGTCTCGAGAACCTGCTTGTCGAGCTTGACCTTCCGCCGCTTCGCAAGGTTGATGTTGTTGATCAGCTCCTTGCGTGCAAGCTGGAATGCCTTCCGCGCCGAATCTGCGTTGCGCTCCATCTCGCAGATCGACATCTCACGCTCACCCTTGTAGCTGTCGTTCTGTGTTTTCTGGAATTCGTTCCCAACTCCCCGTACACGAATGAGCTGCGTCTTGAAATAGAGACGCTGCAGCTGCTGCGGCGCCTGGGCCGGAACATCCTCGACAGTGCCGCTGTATAGCGTCAACATGAGGTCTGCCTGATCGGGCGACAGTGCCATGGCCCCGGAATCAGCATAGATGGTGCGCCGCCTCGTGAAGTCGCCGACATCATAGATCGTGATGTCACGCATCACGTTCGTAGTCTGCGAGAGGCGGCCAGCGCGAAGATAAAGCTTTCCCGGGCTGACCTCGTTGATCACCTGCTCGCGCAGCGCGAAAGTCGGCTTCTTCTGTGCGATGTCACCTTGAAGAGTGCGCAGCTTATGGTTGGACCGGGGCAGAATCTGATCGTTGAATCCGACCATGAAGATCGTGACGCCGAGCGCGGCAACCATTACCGGAGCAAGCAGATTTTTAAGGCTTACTCCACTGGCCTTCATAGCGGTGATCTCGTTTTCCGCTGCAAGTCTCGAGAACGCGTAAAGCGTTGCAACGAGCACGGCCATCGGCAGCGACAGCGCGATCGTCAGGGGCAGCGAAAGCACGAGGAACTCCATGATGACACTCCACGGAAGCCCCTTGCCCACAAGCTCTCCGAACCGCTTGGCGATGTATTGCAGCAGCAGCAGCGAAGTGAGCGCCGTCATTGCGAATACAAGGGGTCCGAAGTGCTCCTTGAGGACGTATTTGTGGAGTATCTTCACGGGGTGAAATATACGGGGGGCCGATTCTCCTGTGACCCCGCGCCGAAGGCGCGTCCGTCACAATCTCGACTCGTACACTTCAGAGCGTCTTTGTTCGCGCTCGCTGCTCTCGTTTGTGTCTCGGCCCCGTTACGAGCGCAGGTAATCCCTCAGGATACGATCCCGACGATTCGCATCCCGATGCCGCGCGACACCACACCCCTGAGGCTCCCCACCGTACTCTCACGTGCCGAGCGCGACAGCTATCGACGCGCAGTGCAGCAGATCGAAGCTGCACGCGCGACCGCCTTTCAGCAGAACATGCGGTCGATCATCCAGGCCGTATGGGGACAGGTCGCCGCGTCGAGCTTCGCAACCGCAGAAAAGCCTCCATCCTTCGCGGCCGAGCCACCTGACAAGAGTCAGCGAACCGTTGCCTCGCGAGCAGGAGACATAATCGCTGAGCATTCGGATCTCTCGCTCCAGCTCAACGCGAGAATGGAATTGAGAGCGGAGCGCAACCTCAACGAGCGGTGCGCGGTGAGCGGGTTTGTTCAGCCGGTGTTCGATTGCCAGAGCAGCTTTCTGCCGATCACCGATTTTCAGTTCAACGCCCGCTCGGGAGGTGTTGTTGCCGAACGTGTTCACGTCGACGTGGACTACGACACACAGCGCGAGTTCGACGGATCGAACAACATTTCGGTCAGCTATGAAGGAAAGGGGAACGAGCTTCTTCAGCGTGTAGAGCTGGGCAACGTGACATTTCAGCCGCCTGCATCACGTTACATCACGGCTGGAATTCCAAGCGGCAACTACGGTCTCCAGGCAATTGCGAAGATCGGCTCGGCGAGAGTTCGCGGGATTATTGCGCAGCAGAAAGGAAACGTGATTCGCGACAGAGTCTTTACGGTGGGCGATCGAACGCTCGCCGCTGTCGATCGCAGAATCGAGGATTATCAATTCGAGCCGCGCCGGTTTTTCTTCACTGTGCCGCCACGGCTGTTCACCGGCCAGTATCCGAACATCGACATCCTCGACAGTCGCCAGATGGAACGGCTTGCGATGTCGCTTCCGGATACTGTCCGACCCACTCGCGTTTTTCTCTATCGGCTCCTCATTGGGGGACAGCCGCCAAATCCGAGCGGGCCGCAGTTCAGAATTCTTGGTGACCCCAGGTCGCGGCGCGGGCCAGTGTATGAGCGGCTTCGTGAAGGCATCGACTACTACGTCGATCCCTCACAGCTGTGGATTGCGTTGCTTCGTCCGCTCTCGCTGAACAACGAGCGCCTTGTCGTTGCGTATCGCGTTAGGGTGAACGGCCAGGATACGATTCACGTTTCCACCGGCGGCACTCCAGATCTCGAGTTCCGCTCGCAGTCGGAACAGTTCGCAAATCTTCTCTGGGATCCCCAGGTCACTCCGCAGGATCCTGCCTTCGAGCGCGAAATCCGAAGTGTGTATCGAATCGGCGGCCCCGAAGTGCAGCGACAGAGTGTAATCGTAAAAGTTGTGACTGGAACGAGTGACGATCAGGAAAAGGCTGTCGAGTCAAAATCGGTAGTCAATACGTACCTTCAGATGTTCGGGCTCGCGCAGCGCACGAATACATCGACGTTCGACATTGAAAACCGGCTGTGGCCACGGCCTTCTGATCCCAACTTCGAGCTCAGCCTCGGCGCGTCGGCATCGAAGGTGATCCGCGACCAGTTCCTTGTCTTCCCATCGCTGCGGCCTTTCGCGAAGAATGGCCTCGCACGGGGCGCAAACCCGTCGAACGACACCATCTACACAACGCCATCAGAGTACATAAAATCCCCTCAGCGGCCTCAATCCGTCTATCACCTGCGCGTTCGATATCAGGCGGAAGGGAACGGCGAAGCGGGCGCGCTCATGCTCGGCGCGGTTCAGGTCAGGCAGAATTCCGAACGGCTCACAGTTGACGGAATACCTCTCGTTCGCGGAACTGACTACTCCGTCGACTACGATCTCGGCCGGGTGACATTCGCGCGGCCTGACACGCTGTTTCCGCGACCGCGACAGGTGACGGTATCGTTCGAGGAGAACCCTGTATTCGCCGAGACGCCCACATCGATCTTCGGGGCGACTGCGGAATTTCCGCTCGCAAATGGCAGCGTTGCATTCACTGCCATCTCTCAGCGGCAGACGACAACATTCAATCGTCCTCCGCTCGGACTCGAGCCTGCCGCGTCGCTCATGGCCGGAGTTACCACACAGATGAGCTTTGATGCTGCACCGCTCACGTCGCTCGTGTCGCACCTTCCATTCGGTGAGACGACAGTTCCTTCGCGAATCAATCTCGCCGCGGAATTCGCCGCGAGCCGGCCAAAGCCGAATGCCGCGGGGCAGGCGTTTCTGGAATCATTCGAGGGTGAAGGCGGTCTCCTCGTTCCTCTCGAGGAATCGCAGTGGTATTACAGCAGCCAGCCCGCGCTGGGGCGAAAGATCCCCGCATTGTTTGGTCCGCAGATACTCGATCTCACGCGCGCTTCAACAATGGCGTGGCAGAGCGACGGCCTCGACGCGCGCGGTCAGGCAATTCGCCTGAGCATCGAGGACATTGACCCTGCCACCAACATCATCGGCACAGGACTGTCCGCGCCGGAGCCGCTGCTCTGGATGACGTTGTATCCTGCTGCGATCGGTGGTCTTCGCAGCGAAGGGGTGTTTCGATGGACAATTCCCGGAGCACCGCAGGGCAGAAGGTGGAGATCCATTCGCACTCCACTCGGTCCGACCGGATCGGATCTCTCGCGCATCGAGAACATTGAATTCTGGGCGCAGATTCCAGTCACCGCTGCGAGACGCAATCGCAATCCAACTCTCGTGATGGATTTCGGCGACATCTCGGAGAACTCGATTGCGTTTTCTCCCGACACGCTGCGTGTAAAGCTGTCACCCGGAAATCCAGCGGGCCGCGACACAACGTACACGGGGCGCAAGCTCGAAGGGTTCGACAGGCTGGACAGCGAGCGTGATCAGTTCTCCCGCGCGTTCAACGTGAACGTGAACGACAATGGTCTCGCGGGCGACGTTGCCGGCGCAATAAATGTTGTCAACGATACCATCCCGGGACGCCCCGCTCCTGTCGAAACAATCGGAAACTTTCCGACATGCCACGGTGGCTACTCGCTGATCCGCATCCTCGGCGATGCAACCACTGACTGCACAGTTGGAAACAACCGGCTCGATGAAGAAGACATCGACGGTGATCGCGTACTCAATCTCACTAACGCTGAGCGAGATGGCGAGCAGCTGCGCCGCTACATCGTGAACCTTGCAGACAGCGCAGGATACACGCGAATCGGCCGATGCGCGACAAGTCCGCGAACGGTCGTCGGGCCTGCCGCCGAGCAGCGCTGCTGGGTTTTGTTCCGGATTCCATTCCGAACTGCGGATGACTCCCTTGGAGCACCGCTCCTTCGAAGGATGCGCGCGCTAAGGGTGACAATGATCTCCGGCGCCGGAGTTGGCGATGACGAATTCATTCAGGTTCCGATTGCGCGCCTTCGACTTACGGGAGCGCCGTGGCTCAAGCGTGCGGAAACCGGGCTTCGCGGAATCGGTGGGGAAACGCAGGGTCAGGGATTCGTCAACGCCGGCGTGATCGGAACTCAGGATCGAAATCTCGCGAACGGGATCAGCTACGAATCGCCGCCAGGAGTTGTCGATCTGCCCGATACCAAGCGAAGCCAGTTTCAGACGGCGCGTCTGCAGATCAACGAAAGATCGCTGAGACTCACGGCGGGAAACCTCGATCAGTATGATCGTGCCGAAGCCTACGTGAGATTTCCCGAGGGCGAAAAAAACTTCATGGCTTACAAGGAGCTCCGCCTCTGGGCGCGCGGAGTTCGCAACGGATGGGGACCGTCGGGAGATCTTCAGTTCTTTGTGAAGATCGGCCGCGACCCGAACAACTTCTACATGTATCGAACACCGCTGAACAGCGGTACTGGCGAAAGCGCATGGCTTCCCGAAGTGAAAGTCGATTTCGACAAGCTCTTCAAGCTGCGCGCGGACATTCAGAACAACTATCTGCGCGGAACATCTTCCAACGCGTGCACCGGGCTCGATTCAGTGTTGATCGCCAGAACTCCAGCTACCGCGGGGGGAACTCGCTACGTTGCATGCGCAGATGGTTACATCGCGTACAGCAGTGATCCGGGTGTCACTCCACCAAATCTCGCCGGAGTGCAGGAGCTTGCAGTCGGCATGGTGCGGATCGGTGCAGGTGGAGCTGTAAATCCGGTCGCACCCGGTGATACGCTGGAGCTATGGGTGGACGACATCAGGCTCGGCGGAGTTGTTGACGAAGCAGGATTCGCGGGGCAGATGTCACTCACTGTTCTCGCGAGTGACTTCGCGGACATCCGCCTCAATGTTGCCCGGCGTGATCCGAATTTCCGGCAGCTCGCGGAGCAGCCGACATTCCTCACTGACAATTCATTGAACGTGAGCTCGGCATTTCATGTCGAGAAGCTGCTGCCGCGCGGTTTCGGATGGTCCATACCGGTGAGTGTGAACTATGCGTCGGCATCGAGTGATCCGCTCTTTGTCTCGAGAAGTGACATTCAGGGAGAGAGTGTCGACGGGTTGCGCACACCGAAATCGGCTGCGACATCGGTGACATTCGCAGTTTCGCGTGCGACCCCGATGACAGACTCGAAGCTGGCGACGATCCTCAACAATCTGTCTCTCGAGGGATCATACACGACCGCTTCTGCGCGTTCGGAATACGAGAACGGTCACGCGAACAACTTTATTGTCGGCCTGGACTACAATCTGTCGCGAGCCCTGATGCCAGAGCTCTCTAAGTGGGCGCCGGCCGAGCTGCATCTCACGAGTGTTTTCACGCGCGGAAGCGACAACAGGCTTACGTATCTCAAGCCTGCCGATGCACTCGATGACATTCCGCGAAGAATTGGCGGAGAGACCAGCACATGGCGCAACGGGACATCGCTTCAGCTGAGGCCGACGAAATCGCTTTCGGGAAGGCTCGATCTCAATTCTGTGCGCGATCTGCGGGATTACGGCGATGACAATCTTCTCGGTGTCGTAACGGGAAGCGATCGCGTTCGACTTTTCGGAGCTGATGCAGGGCTCGAGAGGGAGCGCGAAATGCAGGCGGGCCTCAACTACACTCCGTCGACGACTTCGTGGATCAGGCCGCGCGTAGATGTCGGAAGCTCGTACAACATGCTTCGAGATCCAAACTCGCTGAGCTTCATTGCCATCCAGGATTCAGCCGGACTCAAGCTTCCGCGACGGCTTGGAAGCTCGCAGACAACGAGCGCCGGTGTCACCCTGGATCTTCCGCGCGCGGCTGCTCTTTATCTCGACAGCACGCGATTCCTTCACCGGCTGTTCGATGCGTTGCAGCCTGTAGATGTAAACTTCAATCGCAGCATCATCTCGGTTTTCGATCGCACGCCCTCGCAGGCGCCCCTTTCCTATCAGCTCGCCTTTGGGGGAATTGGTCGTTTCAGGGAGATCGGCGACACCCCTGCGACAAGCGCCGGCCTGATCAATCAGCTGACTGCCAATCACACGATCGTGCTTCCGTTCGGGGCGAGCCTTGCGAACAGATATCAGCTCATCAGTGCACGGAACTGGACGCGCCGTCTGGACAACTCGCAGGCAGTGACCGATGGAACGCAGGTTGTATTCCCCGACCTTGCGCTTCGCTGGAGCATGAAGCCCGATCGGCTGAGGCGCGTCATCTCGAGCATTGGTGGATCTGCGCGCGCCGTGCAGACACGGCAGATCAACGCGCGGCAGCCGGATCGGTTCACGGCCAATCCACCGGGGACTGATGATGCTGCCGCGATCGCGGAGCCCACGTTTGCGGCCGATCGTGCGGAAACGCTCGT
>DASROK010000524.1:0-6082 GCA_035646915.1 Gemmatimonadaceae bacterium | reverse complement strand
GTTCATGCGTCCTTTGACTTCACCATTCGAATGATTCTCCGAAAGTACCTTCGTTTAGCTGGAGCAATTGCACTCGCATCGACACCGCTTCGCGCGCAATCATTGCTCGATCGTTCGCCGAATTTATCTGGCGACTGGGTGGGAGCGCCGGGCACCCTCTACTTTCATTTTCTCCACCGCTTCACCGTGAGCGATGCACCGCAGCGAAAAGTTTCCAACGTTCCGACTTTTCTCCTCGGTGCAGGGCTTCCGAAAAGATTTCTCGCTGGATTCAATTACTCCACCAACTCCACTCTCGCTCCGAATTTTCCAAATGAGTGGGAAGCTTTCGCGCGGTGGTCACCGATCGCCGAAGATCTCGGCAAACCGCTCGACCTTGGCGGCCAGATCGGATACAACAACGCAGCCGACGGAGTGGATGGAGAAATTTCCGCAGCAAAAAGACTTGGCCGGGTGCGACTTGTTCTTGCCGGGCGCGCGCTGTCCGATCCGCTCGAGTCGGGCAGTGTAAGATTTGCGGTTGCAGGGGGCGGAACCTTCCGCCTTGGACAGTACGTCGCAATTGCGGGAGATGTCGCCTCGCTTACGGATCGCGATTCGGTCGAAAAGGTCGCCTGGAGCGCTGGTCTCAACATTGCGATTCCGCTCACTCCGCATACGCTCTCGCTGCACGCGACCAATGCGCCAGTGGGAACGCTGCAGGGTCAGTCGAGAGGATCGGACAAGATTCGGTATGGATTCGAGTTCACCATTCCTCTCACACTCAGGCGCTATTTCGGCAAAAGAGCCGAATCGCCGTCGACGGACACCGTTGTCTCTGTAGCAGCCGCGCCGGTGGATACCGCGGCCCAGGCGGAAAAGCCTGCGGAGACAACGGTTCCGTCGCCAATTGTGGAAGCTGCTCCGGCTCCGGCGACCGCTCCTCCTCCGGTTTCAACTTCAAAGCCGCCCACGACGCCGGTTACAGGCGCGCCCAAGCCAACTGCACCGAAACCTGTCGCTCGAGTCAGAAAGACGGTCATCAAGAACATCAGCTACATGCAGCCAAAGATCACGATTCCCGTCGGAACGACAGTCGAATGGACGAACAACGATCCGCTTCCGCACAGCGTTACCGCTGCCGACAAAAGCTTCAATTCAGGATTGATCCAGCCGGGCAAGACATATCGTCACACGTTCGCCAAAGCCGGCACGTACAACTTCTATTGTATTCCGCATCCGTTCATGAAAGGCGTCATCACGGTGACTGCGCAATGAGATCGCCTCTTCTTGCTGCGATTGTTTCAACGTCGCTCCTGATTGGCGGAATCGCGTGCTTCAGCGAGAGATCGTCGGGTCCATCGAATGACCTCGAAGCATGCAACGCGCAGTTTCCGGCCGATGCGTTTGGTTCAACGATCGTTGTGATTCGCAATTTCACATTTGAACCCGCGATCGCGCGTATCCGTCCGGGAACGAAAGTCACATGGGTGAATTGTGGACCTGCCGGAGATGAGTCACACACGAGCACTGCGGATCAGGGCGCGTGGGATTCCCCGCTGCTCGCGCCGGGCGCGACGTTCACTCAGACGTTCGCTGCCGCGGGATCATTTTCGTATCACTGCACGCCTCATCCACAGATGAGGGGTACAGTCACGGTCGAGTAAGACGGAGCACGCGCCGACATCGCGCGAGTTTATTTCGCGCGCGACCAGGCTGGATCGTACGCATCAGGGATAACGGCGCGAATTTCTTTTGTGCTGATGTCGACAATTGCGATGCTCGCTCTCTGAACCTCACTTGTTGGCCAGGGCGGATCACGCCTTGTGATCGCGAGTGCGCTCGCATCCGGCGACCACGCAATGCCACTCATTGTTTTCTTCTGGCCGTAGCTGTCGTCCCAGCACGTCGTTCCAGTGGTGGCAATTGTGTGCACAACACCTGTCGCAGGATCGACGATGCCCACAGCAAAGATCCCAAGCAAACCGTTGAAATTCATGAAGCCACCGAAGACGCCACCAAGGAGAGCAACGCTGCGTCCATCCGGCGACCAGACGGGACCGCACTCATCCCAGATCGCGTTATTAACGGGGCCCACGAATGTTCGGCCATTGGAGCCGTCGGCGTTCATGATGAACGCGCGCACAAAGTCCGAGCTCGTCCAGGAGCCAAATGCAATGCGATCACCGTCTGGCGACCAATCGGCATCCCAGGGCTCGATGTCCGAAAGTTTGATATCGATACTGGTTTCGTTTTCTCCCGATCCGTCTGCCGGAACAATGCGGAGTCCCGCCGCCGCTGAGACGAGCAATTTCTTCCCGTCGGGTGACCATGAAGGCCATCCGCCCCCTGCGGGTAAATGAATCAAGCCTGAGCCGTCTCTTCGGATTACATACGTCCCATCGTTAGTGTCGAATGCCAGCAGCTCTCCGTCTCGCGACCAGGCCGGCGTATACTCGGCGTTGGCTGAGTTAGTGAGACGACGTACCTCTGAACCATCGGGATTGGAGAGGTAAATGTGCGCGACGCCATCGCGAGTGCTCACGAAGGCAAGTGTTCCAGTCAGCGCGTCAGTTGTCGGGGCCGGCACTGACGAGTCTGCCGATGTAGTGAACGGGATTAATTCAGCTTGCTCGAGTGGCTCGCCGTCGAGATCACGAATGTCCATGGTGATTTCGAGGTTATAAGGTTCTTCGGGAAGGAGGTTGTGTGCAGGAGTGAATGTGGCAGTCAAGCCGTCCTCCGCAACGGCGAGGGTACCCTCGACAGGAGATCCAGCCTGCTCGAGTGACAGCGAGGTCGGTTTCAGCGTCGATTTATCTATGGGCTCCGTGAAGATGATCACGATTTGCACGTTCAGCGCGACGTCAGCCCTGCCCTTCGAAGGACTCGTTCTGACAACGCGTGGTGGTCGGCGAGGAGGCACCTTGATTGACACAACTTTTGGACCGCCTGCGAACGCGAGCTCGATGGATATTTCGTCGCCACTTTCAGCCGCCACCGCGACGGGATCGAAACCGCCATCGACAACTGTTGCGACTAGCTGCGCTCCGGCGCGTGTCTGATTGCGAAGTACGGCAGTGACTGCCCCGGCAAATGTGCCAGGCGATGCTGACACGTACGATGTGGGGACGCTTGCGGCAGCTCCACGTTGTAGAGAGCCGGAAGTCAAACCGGGGCCGGAGACAAGAACGCCGCCCGGCGCGGGTGGCAGAGTTTCGGAAGGCGACGATGGCGATGTGTCACTGCAGGCGGAAAGAACGCCTGCGACCATCAGGGATGCTCCGACGAACGTTCGACGCATATTCCAGGCTCCGCGAAGCAGACGTATTCCAGCTTTTTTCCGATCCAGTAGTAAGACGGAGCGTCCTCTTGGTTTTGCTCAGGTCGGATGGTGTTTAGTTTCCTTTTTGTTCGCGCCCGTAGCGCAATTGGATAGAGCATCTGACTTCGGATCAGAAGGTTGGGGGTTCGAGCCCCTCCGGGCGCATTGAAACCCCGCGCGTCTTTGTGAACGAAGCCCCTGCAGCTGTAAGGCTGCAGGAGCTTTCGCATTTTTGTTTGAATCAGTGCCGCCCAGGTCCCTCGATCGAGAGAGCAAGCCCGGCCACCTGTCTGCCCAGCCGCAATCCAGTCTCGTTATCGAACCTGTAGTGCAGCCCGCCTTCAAGACGTGAGCGCGCTGCTTCCTCCGCCAACGCATCGAGCCGCGTTTTTTCCGCTGGGAAAAACGATCCGAGAACCGCCGTCATCGCGCCGGAAACGCAGGCATGATCCGACGGGTACGACGGAAAGTTCGGCAGCGCGACAGCGAGATTGATGTTGGGATCCGCCTGCGTCGGCCGAATCAGCCAGTAGAAAAACTTCGCATCGTGGCAGGCAACGATTGCATCGAAGCCGGTCTTGTTGATTACAGCCAACACATGTGAAGCCGCCAGCTCGCTCAGCCGATACTGCGCCACGAGATTTGCGGCTTCGACATTCCAGAACCCGGGCGGTGTAACCGTGCCCCCAGGCAGAGCCCAGTACAGCGCGTTCGCCAGCTGCTCAGCTGTCCGGGTATCGGAGACCTGCCTTACCTCATGGAGCGCATCGAGGTATTCAGGTGAGCCGAACGCGGGCGGGGGCGGCGGCCGGAACTGATCACCCGATGTCATATAATACGTCCTCGCCAAACCGAACATCGCACCGACTGGCGGCGCGGGAGGGGTCGAAGTGCTGAACCAGATCCCCGGTCCTGTTGGAACCGTTCCTGTCCACGCGGCAAAGAAACGATCGGTCGTCGCATCTGAAACCAGCTGCTGGGCGATCGCACGTCCGATAGCATCACCAGACGCGATGTCTGAGCCCTTGTCCCCCGGCCAATCCGGCGAGGACAGCTCCTCCGTAACGAGCGCGTCGAGTGCGGACGTCTCGGCCGGATACAAATAGGCCAATGCCACGGCCGACGCTCGAGCAACCGCTGCTGTCGTTGACGGTCGCGTCTTCCCGGTTGTGCCGAGTGATGCAGCTGTTGACTGGTACTGCGCGTTGCTCAGCAACGCGAGCCCGCGAACTGCCGCAAACGGGCTCGATTTGTATTTGACGACCAGATCGAGCGCCACTCCATTCCAGTACAGACTTGCGCCGGTCTCCCAGAAACTCGGCGCAGCATTCGAGGTTTGAACCGCTGGTGCTGCTCTCGGTGCTGTTGCGTCGGGACTGCATCCCGCAGTCAACACCGCTGCAACCGCGGAAAGCCAGATAAGGTTACGTCGCCGCATTTTCTCTCCCACACTGGATGTGAGCGAGGCCGCCGGGCGAACCTCACGTTGCGCACATGGTTCCCCGGTTTCATCTTGGCTCGGACCTCGCGCGGACGATTGGTCCGCCAATATGGAGAACGACAATTCGATTTCCTGGCCGACATTTCCGTCGTCTCTATCAAGATGAGCCCAATTCAGAAATCGACTGAAGCGTGACGCAAACAGACGCAACTGGAGCAGCAAGGCGGCCCCGCCTCGAGAGTGGCGAATCCATCGATGAGCTGATGCCGATGGTTTACGAGGAGCTTCGACAAATCGCACACCGTCATATCTCCACGCATAAGGCGGGGACGACGCTGAACACAACGGCTCTGATCAACGAGGCCTACCTGAGGCTCGTTGACCAGTCACGTGCAGAGTGGAAGGATAGAATTCACTTTCTCGGTGTGGCTGCTCTTGCGATGAGGCACATCCTTGTCGACCGCGCCAGGGCTCGAATGTCAGCAAAGCGCGGGGGAAGCAAGTTCCGCGTTACACTCGACGATGCCGTCTTGAGTGACGATGACGCGCCCGGTGGACTCCTGCAGATCACCGACGCACTAGACCGGCTGTCCGCGATCGACGCGAGACTTTCACGTGTTGTCGAATATCGTTTTTTCGGCGGACTCACCAGCGCCGAGATTGCCGAGCTGCTCGGCATCACGGAGCGCACGGTGGAGCGTGACTGGATCAAGGCTCGCATGCTCCTGAGAGAATTGTTGTCTTCATGAACGGATCGTCCGGGAATGCGACGTGCGAATGACACCCGAACGATGGTCTCGTCTCGAGCCTTTAGTCGACGCAGCGCTCGACCTCCAGTCCGAGGCTCGTCAGGCGTACATCGAACGTGTCTCCGCCGGCGATTCATCATTGCGCTCGGATCTCGAGCATCTGATCGCCGAGTGCAACCGTGGAGATTCGCTGATCGACCGCGCCGCTGCAGAGCGGTTTGCGCTGCTGTTCGACGAAGAATCGGAAAAGTTTCCCGCAAACCTGAGTGACAGGTTCACTGTCGAGCGGGAAATCGGCAGAGGCGGGATGGCGACAGTGTTTCTCGCGCACGACCGCAAACACGAGCGGCCGGTCGCGATCAAAGTGCTGCGGCGCGACGTGGCAGCAAGTGTTGGCTCCGAGAGATTTCTGCGCGAGATCAGCACAGCTGCGAGGCTGCAGCATCCTCATATCGTTCCACTGCATGACTCCGGTGAAGCAGACGGACGCCTCTATTATGTGATGGCATATGTGCCCGGCGAGTCGCTGCGCGAGAGGCTGAACCGTGAGTCACAGCTTTCTCTCAGCGAAGCACGGCACATCACGCG
>DASROK010000523.1:0-4409 GCA_035646915.1 Gemmatimonadaceae bacterium | reverse complement strand
GTACCGCGAGTGAGCGGCCGGAGGGCGCACTCTTCGCAAGCTCGCTCACCGCGGTACCATCGACGCCCTGCCGCATGGCTTCGGCGCCGGCTTCGATTTCATCACTTGAAGGTTTACGCCCATTGTCGAGCGCATCCTTTGCTTTCTCCATTCGATCTTCCTGCTGCTCGATGGACCTGGCGATCAGAGCGGGCTCGACCCCCTTTGCGGCGAACTTGAGAGCGCGCTGCTCGAGGGCATGCGCGGGAAGGTTGTGCACACGCGCCTCCGCAATAGTCGCAAGAACTTTTTCTGCAACGTCCGCGGGAAGAACTTCGCGCAACCGGGCCGAGGGATCATTGGCGGGCGTCTGCGCGCCGAGTGCCCCGGCTGCGAGAAACGCTGCGCCAATCATTACAAGCATTTTTGAGTTCATTAGTTGAGACCTCGATGTGTATCTGTTCTGCACAATAGAGACTCTATCAAGCCACCTGTCGGTCACATCTCCACGACCAGGACCCCCACAGACCCACCGAACTCGTCTGATTTCTTCGGGAGCCCTGCGGGGACGGTCCAGCTCCCACCATCCATCCGCATGTTCATCTCATGAATACCTGGTTTGATCGGAAGACGAGCTGACCACCAGCCGCTGCCATCCGGCATGAGACGAACGGCATTCCAGTCAGTGAAATCACCCATGATCTCGACGCTCGCGGCACCGGGTGCTCTGACACGAATCTCCCGCGTGTCACCATCTGCGTTTCGCACTGAAAAAACATTCTTCGCAAGTGGCTCGAACCTGGGTTCACTTACAGGATTGAATCGCCGTGAGCCGAAGCGGACACTGAATGACGCGAACCGTCCGCCGGGAAATCCCTGGGTGAGATCGACTGGATAAGTGCCCGCGCTCGCGACGAGTGCAATGCGCGAGGTAAGCCATCCGGTAAGGCTTGCGCTTCCCCATGACTTTGCGGTTCCACCTAATGTCGGCAATCGCGAACCCGCGCGAAATCCTGCTGAACCGTCGACATCGACACGGGGAAAATTCAGAGCACCACCCAGCTGCATGTCGACGTAACGAATCGAATCATCGACAACGATTGGTGTTGCGGAAAGAAATGCGCTTCCATTGCCACCCTGCATCCACGCAGCCGCCTCGCCTTGACGAACATTTCGCCATTCGACTCCATCCCATGTTCCGCCGAATCCTGCGCCGAGCCATACACCGCGTGTATCTGTCGACAGGTGCGCGCGTGCAATTCCCAGAACCTGGCCTGTTCGAGAGGCATCGTTTCGTGTACTTCCACCTGCAGTCGCTCCGAATTCGGCGAGCAGGAGTCCTCTTCTGGGAGTGAAGAGTGATCCGTCAACGGAGCCCTGTGCGGACCATCCTCCTCCCGAGAATTCAGAAAGCGTTCCGATGGTTGTGAGTGATGCGTGTCTCGAATCGATCCAGAATGAAGGAGTGACTGCGATTGCAGTTGCATCGATGGAGTCGGCGTACTCCATGCTCAGTGCTCCGGCGTCGATCGAGAATGACGGATGTTGAGCGGAAGCCGGCTTAGCGAGCGTTCCACCCAGGAGCAAGAGGACGAAAGGGATTGCTGAGACTGAATACCTACAAATCCAGACTCTGGTGCCGGGTTCCAATATCAGGAGCTCGCCGGCCCCACTCTAACGATCGAGCTTTCAGTACCGAATTCATCTTCGACTTTGGTGGAGAGCGGATCAGCGACCCAGTGCTCTCCATTGTCGTCGTCGACAATGAATGCGTACTCGTGTTTTCCCTCAGGCAGCGGAACAGAAACTGTCCATGCGGATTGATTGACTGTTCTTGCAAGAGGCGTTTTTGTTTTCGACCAGTCGTTGAAATCGCCAACCAGATAGACCTGCTTTGCCGATTCGCTCACGAGAACAAAGTGAACTGGAATGCTGAATTCTGAATTCTGACTGACCAGGGACCGGGGACTCGGACTGCTGCGGTTTGCGATCGTTGTCGTGAGAGCAATCACTGCGATGATCGAAGCTGCAGCTGCAAGTCCGCCGAGCGCAGTGAAGCGAAGAGTGTAGCGTTTGTTCCACCACTGATTCTCGCCACCTTTGGAATGACCCGCGTCGATCTTTGCCAGCGCCTCTGCATGGACTGCAGACATCACGCGCAGCTCGAATGTCTCGTCGAGGTGCATCGGCTTTTTCAACGCTGCGATGATGTTCTGTATTCCTGTACTTTCACGCTCGTTTTCCCAGTCTTTCATGTCACTGCTCCTTCGAGGAATCCGCGCAGCCGCTCGGTTGCGCGTTTCACTCTCATCTTGAGGGCGGAGATTCCAGCGCCCGTTATGTCCGACATCTCTTCGTAGCCAAGACCTTCGACATGGCGAAGCAGGAATGCTTCGCGCTGCTGAGGGTCCAGCCGGTTCAACGCATGCTGTATCTCGTCACGCAGTGCCGCATCCGCGGAAGTGTCAGGTGTTGCGGCACTTTCCACCCTGGCATCATCGCGGACGAGCCGTTTTTCTCTTTTCGTTCTGCGGGCGCCAAGGGTGCGACACTCGTTCACTACGATCTGATAAAGCCACGAGCCGAATTTATCGGGTTCCCGGCATTGCCCGAGATTACGGAATGCACGCACGAATGCGAGCTGCAGCGCGTCGTCCGCATCTTCGAGGCTTCCCAGCATTCTCGCTGCAAAGCGTGTGTAAGTGTCGCGATACCGATTCACCAGGACACCGTACGCATCGGTGTTCCCGTTCAGAACCTGGGCGACAATGCTGGCGTCCGGCCGGTCAGCCAGTGGTTCCATAGTGAATAGACTATAGGGTTGCGCGGGTTGGTCACAGGGGGGACTTAACGAGGCACGCCAAGGGGCGCGTCGTCTTGTTCATGGTATAGTATCGCATTGATACTAAAAGCAGGATGTTCCCCTGAGCCAGGCTTCGACGTTGTCGGATGCTGCGCGCTTCACGTCTCTTGTGGTGAGTCCCGCGCGGCGAAGCCAGCTCAACTCTTCAATCAACGATTGACCTGGCCGATAATCCGCTCGAATTGTCGCGATATCGCTCCCTGCCATAATCGGTATTCCTGCGCGGTACATCTTTCGGGTGAGCTCTACGAGCGAAGGCAATGCAGAGCGTCGCTGTGCGCGTACAACGGAATCTGTCGGGAGGCCAACGTTCGCTGCATAAAGCGCAAGTGTGGGCGTGAAGTAGATCCTCGATTTCTTCAGTCGGACAACTGCTGAATCACCTGCTGGTGAATTCCACCACGCCACCGCTTCCGAAAATGTCTTTGCGTATCCAGCGTAAATCGGGCTTGCCATCATCGACTCGGCGGCATGCTCGATACTTCCTGCGCCTGAATCGGCTGCGATCCATGCGGGAATTCCGCGAGGAAGGTGACTGACCACTTTCAGGTGATGCTCCTTCGCTGCGCGAAGGATTGCGAAGTACACCGCGGGAGAGAGGCCGTTGTGTGTCTTGATGAAGTCAACCTTTCGCTTTGCAAGTGAATCGACAGCACGCGCTGCTTCAGCTTCGGTGCGAATGATCCAGCGTGTCGATGAATCTTCCTTAGGTCCATCGAGAATCACGCCCGCAGTGCAGATTTTCGGTCCCCGGCGTTTGCCGGAGTTGATTTCATCTCTCCACTGAAGGATCTCGTCGAGTTTGTTTGCGCCCAAGTCGCGTACGCCGACGATGTTGTACGCGTGGAGACTGTCGAGTGCAGAGGGCCCGTACATCGATAAGTGCGTATGCGCGTCCCAGAGGGCTCCGGGCGCGCAGGCCATCGTGGTCAGAGCCACGACGAGGTACCGAATGCAGGAAATCATTCAGTCGAATATCTCGACAATACTATCGACAGGGTATATTCTCGCCGAAATGCGCAGACTTTTTCTGATTACGATCGCAGGACTTTTCGTCGGCTGCGACAGTGGAGTGACCGGAATCAGCACCGTTACGGGCAACTGGTCGCTTCGAACCCTGAACGGAGCATCGCTTCCCTATACTGTCAGCGGGAGCGGTGCGAACAAGACGGAAATCGTGGATGATGTCTACACGTTTTTCGAGGGATTTACTTTCTCGGAAACGGTTCACAAACGAGTTACGACCAACGGCCAGCAATCAACTGTGACTGAAAATGAAACCGGCTCTTTCTCCCTTTTCGGGGAATCGGTGACGATTACAGGCAACAGCGGTGTGGTGAGGCGCGGCCTGATCGACGGGAAGTCGAATACGATGACGATAGTGGAGGAAGGGCTGACCTTCGTGTACAGGCAGTAGCATTCGCGGCGTATGGCAAATCTTGCGACGGGGTTGTCCGGCAAGATCTGACAGAGGATCAGACTGATTCGACAGTAATCGCCTGACATCTTACATCACAAATATTCGCACAAATAAACAAACTCTTGCGGGGCGTAACAAACCTGTTAC
>DASROK010000522.1:0-4989 GCA_035646915.1 Gemmatimonadaceae bacterium | reverse complement strand
CCGAGCTGATAGATCTGGTTTTTACTGATTTCATCGAGCTGCATGGCGATCGCGCGTTTCGCGATGACCCTGCGATCATCGCCGGGTGGGCTCGCCTCGATGGCGAAACGGTGATGGTGATCGGGCATCAGCGAGGACGCGACACAAAGGAGCTGCTCAAGCGCAACTTCGGCATGCCCCATCCCGAGGGTTATCGAAAAGCGCTGCGTCTGATGAAGCTCGCGGAAAAATTTCACGTGCCGGTGATAACGTTCATCGATACAATGGGTGCGTGGGCAGGGATCGGCGCTGAAGAGCGTGGTCAATCCGAAGCGATCGCGCGCAATCTTCTCGAGATGAGCCAGCTCACCGTTCCGATTATTGCAACAGTTATCGGTGAGGGCGGATCTGGCGGCGCGCTCGCTCTGGGAGTTGCCGATCGGGTGCTGATGCTGGAAAACGCTGTGTATTCAGTGATCTCAGTCGAAGGCTGCGCTACTATTCTCTGGAAGGATGGAAAGAGTCCGGAAATGCGCGAGAAGGCCGCATCGGCATTGCGAATCACGGCTCCTGATCTGTTCGAGCTTCGCGTGATCGATGAGATCGTGCCTGAGCCCCCCGGTGGGGCTCATACGGATCACGCTACAACAGCCAGAGTATTACAGGAGACGCTGAACCGGCATCTCGAAGAGCTGCGGAAGCTTCGGCCTGAGAAACTAGTTCGTCGCCGCCGGCAGAAGTTCCTGCGGTTGGGGCAGTGGTCGGAATAAACCGGAATGCTGAATACTGAATGCTGACGTACTGAGGAATAGAACTGCGGACTAATACGCACTCTTCTCCTCGGTACAAGTCCGCATTACGTCAGCATTCAGCATTCAGTATTCTCTTTTATGGCTCATTTGGTAGAAGTAGCATTCAGGGGCAATAGAAAAGAGTTTTTTCTCTGGGACTATCCTGATCCACCCGCATTGAAATCGGCTGTCATAGTCGACGTCGACCGCGGGGAGGACCTCGGCTACGTCCATTCGCTTGGCGAGCTCGCGCAAGTGAGAAATGGCGGCTGCTCGCACGGATGCGGCAACACTGCGCCGACGAGAAAAGCGCTGCGGCTCGCAACCGCCAGGGACAAGGCCACCGCTACCGATCTCGCAAAGCAGAACGAAGACGCGCGCCGCAAGGGAATGGAGCGGGTTCGCGCCAACAGCCTCGCAATGAAGCTGACAGATGCCGAATGGCAGTGGGACAAGAAAAAACTCACGTTCTATTTCACCGCCGAGAAGCGCGTCGATTTCCGGAACCTCGTGCGCGATCTCGCGTCACTGTTCCGCACGCGAATCGAGCTCAAGCAGATCGGTGTCCGCGACGAAGCAAAAAGGCTGGATGGAATTGGACGGTGCGGCCGCCAGTATTGTTCCGCGTCATGGCTGCCCGAGCTGCGCCCCGTGAATCTTGGTGTTGCAAAGGAACAGCGTCTCTCGCTCAACCCGGCTCAGATCTCTGGTGCATGCGGCAGACTCATGTGCTGCCTTCGTTACGAGCACGAATTCTACGTGCAGTCCAGAAAGCGCTTTCCAAAAGAAGGGAAAGTCGTCGTCACCTCCAAGGGCGAAGAAAAAATTCTCACAATCGATATCTTCCGCGAGCGCGTTCATCTCAAGTCGAGCGAAGGTGAAGCACGGACTTTGTCGCTCAGCGATTTCAACCGAGAGGTCGCACAGGCGGGTGGAAAAATCACGCCGAATGACATACCCGAAGAAGAGACAACGGATGCAGCGTTCGACATCTCACCCGAGCTGATGTACACAACCGAGCACGAGCTGCCCACCATTCGCGAAACGATCGTCATGGAATCTGCTGGAGATGCAGTCGCGACAGGCAACGGGGATGGAAACGGGGACGGCGACAGCAACGGCGCATCAGAGCCAACGCGCGCGGGTGATCGCGATGACTCAGGTGCGCGGCGCCGGCGAGGACGGCGCGGCGGCCGCCGCGGCAGAGGCAGCGAGGGCGAGCGCTGACGTGGCTCGCTTCTACATCACAACCGCAATCGATTATGCAAACGGCGACCCTCACCTCGGTCACGCATTCGAGAAGATCGGCGCCGATGCCATAGCGCGGTACCGCCGTTTGCGCGGTGACGATGTTCATTTCCTTGTCGGAATGGACGAGCACGGACAGAAAGTCGCGACCGAAGCGCAGGATCGCGGCGTCTCAGCGCAGCTGCTGGTCGACCAGACCGCAGAGCGCTTCCAGTCCATGTGGCAGAAGCTGTCGATCTCCAACAATCAGTTCATGAGAACGACTGCCCAGGAACACCACGCTGGAGTGCGCGCGCTGATCGAGCAGATCTTCGAGAACTCGCCTGACGATTTCTACGAGAAGGAATATGAAGGCTGGTACTGCGTAGGATGTGAATCGTTCAAGCAGGACAACGAGATCATCCAGGGCAAGTGCGTCCTGCACCCGACGCGTATTCTTCAATGGGTCGCGGAAAAAAACTGGTTCTTCCGGCTCTCCGCTTACACCGACAGGCTGCGACAGCTGCTCACGGGATCGGATTTCCTCGGGCCAAAAAGCAGGCGGAATGAGATGCTCGCGCTGCTGGATCAGGGCCTCGAGGATATCTCCGCAAGCAGATCGCGCTTTTCATGGGGAGTTCCCTTCCCGCGTCCTTCGGGCAGCGGCGAAACCCAAACCACTTACGTGTGGTTCGAGGCGCTCCCGAATTATCTGACCGCGACCGGCTATCCCGCCAGGGAATACAGGAATCGCTGGCCGGCCGACCTGCATGTAATTGGAAAAGACATTACGCGGTTTCACTCGATCATCTGGCCGGCAATGCTCATGGCCGCAGGACTCGAGCTGCCGCGAAAAGTGTGGGCTCATGGTTTCGTGCTTCTCGGCGGCGAGCGCTTCAGCAAATCCGCCGGTGTTCGTCTCGACATCGACGAAGCAATCAACAGGTACGGTCCTGATGCCTTCAGGTATTTTCTGCTCCGGGAGGTTCCCTTCGATGCGGACGGAAGCTTTGCGTGGGAGCGCTTCGAGGAACGCTACAACGCCGATCTCGCAAACGCATTCGGCAACCTCGCGAGCCGCAGCATCTCGATGATCGAGCGATATCGAAGCGGTATCATTCCGGCGGGAACGGACCCGGATCTCGATCAGTCGACCAAAGCTGCGCTCGATGGATATCACCGCGCGATCGATGGCTCTGAAGGGTACCTGCTTCATCTCGCGCTGCAGTCAGTCTGGAAGATGGTAGCGCGCGCAAATGAGTTCGTCGACCGGCAGGCGCCGTGGAAGCTTGCAAAGGATACAGCGAATGACAAAGAGCTGGATCGCACACTGGGCTCGCTCGCGCGCGAGCTTGCAATTCAGGCTGTGTGTCTCGCGCCATTCATGCCATCGAAATCAGAGGAGCTGTGGCAGATGCTCGGCGCTCCGGGAAGCGTGCATGATCAGCGATTCGATTCCCTGAGCGACGTGAACCCTGCCGGATGGCGCGTATCCAAATCGTCGCCGCTCTTTCCGAAAGAAGCCAGGCAATAAAAAAAATCGGGCGGATCCGAAAGGATCCGCCCGATTCTACCGGCCGCTAAAGCTGCTTAGCGCAGAGGGGCTTCGGTAAGATGCGCCCTCGAGAATTTCGGCACTGAGCGAAGTGCGCTCAGCGTTCCATCAGGAAGCAGGATTTGCTGATCAGGGTTGCCTACGCCGCCGAAGGTGTAGATCGGCAGTGCAAGAGTCTCGAGCTCCTTCGCCGGAATGGGCAGGTGGCGATACGTGCCAGGCTGCAGTCCGTCGACGTGCCTGCGCTGGAAGAGCGTGAATCCGCTCGTCGCGTGCAGCTCGATCTCACGCTCGTAATCGATGTAGCTGAGGAGCGTCGCCGCACCTTCGTCTGCGGTCGCAGGAGGAAGGTGACCGCGGGTGACTCTCGAGTTGTTAATGAGAGCGGCAGCTGTTGCGAGATCAGGTCCAGCCTTGCGAATCAAAGCCTCCGCGCGAACGAGATCGCTCTCGGCTGCGAGGAGATAAGGAACCGGTGTTCTGGCGGACGTCGCCGAAAGACGCGCGTGGCCGACGTAACGTGAGTGCCAGAACGGGCTCTGCATGTAAATACCACGGCTTGGATCTCCGACAACCGGGCTCTGGAAACCGTAGTCCGAGAGATACCTGGCATCAGGTGAGGTGCCGCGCGGAACGATTGTCCCGGTGAACTTCTCAGGAATGCTTGGATCCATTCTGTGGATCAACCGCTGGTCGACGTACACCCACGACTTCTCATCCTCATAGAAGGCGATGTACGAATACCAGTTGTTGTTGTCACCCTGAACGATGAAGTCGAACGGAGCGCCGGCGGAGCCGGTTCCGATTCCCTTGTCGGCGAGAGTAGCAACTTTGGCCCAGTTGACCGCGCCAACTTCCGCAGCCTTCCGCGGCGTGTAGGCAAGGAGAAGAGCTTCCATCGTGTTCGACAGTCTCTGAAGCCTGGACGACGAGAGCGCAACAGTCGTTGGAATGACTGCGGGATCATACGTCTCGGCCTTGCCGTTCAGGTCGGTGATAAGCTGCTCGAACTTTGCGGCGGCCGCGGCGGAAACCTCAGCATACGGCTTGAGCTCTGGCGCGCCGGCGGTGGCATCGAAAGTCTCATCGACGACGAATGCTTTGTCGAAGATGAGTGCGAGGTTCATAAGCGTCGCTGCCTGGGTGAACTGGGCAATCGCCTTGAACTTGGCAGTCTCAGCTGGCGTCGCGAGCGTTATGCCCGCCGCATAAGCGCGGAGCGCATCGTTCGCTGCACCGAGCGTGGAATAGTTGTTGTTCCACGGCGACTCGGCGACGGCACGATCACCGCCCGCCGAGCTGTTCTCGTAAGGAAGTCGCGGCTCGAGGTTGTTGAACCTCATGCCGAAGTTTCCGAAGTTGCCTGAGCAGGCATCAGCGGTTACGCACATCGAGATGTAGGGCTCGACATACGTGCTCGCGAGATACCACGAGTTC
>DASROK010000521.1:0-11472 GCA_035646915.1 Gemmatimonadaceae bacterium | reverse complement strand
GATCTCGGAATTGCCGTCCCGCTCGGAGAGAAACACGAGCCTGCCCTGAAGTGGCGGCGGAGGCGTGCATTGAACCTGAAAAAGCACCGTAGTCGTCGTTCCGGGCGTTATCATAACTGACCGATGAGACTCGGCTTCGATGCAGTTGTCGCTCAATCCACTGAGATCGATGGAGTGAAGGCCGATCAACTCATCGAACAGCTTCTCATCTCCTGGTCCGACGCGCACGATCGGCAGCGCGTCCATCTGAATGAAATATCCATCTTCATCAATGCGGGCTCCCGAAATCGAGGTTGTCTCGATCCGAATCAAAATGGATCCTGATATCGCCTTACTCGCTGTGCTGAATTCAATTTCGAGTGGATCGAGCGGTTCGCTGTCGAGATCACGAAGCGCCGATGCCAGTACGATTCTGTAGGAGGCGGAGGGGCTCAGATTCCCGGCCGCAGGAGTAAAGCGAACAACCAGTCCATCTTCTGATATCGCAAGAGTTCCATCGACATCAGCTCCACCCGTCACCAGACGAACTGATGCAGGTGCGACTGTGGTCTTGTTTATCGGCTCGCTGAACACGATTTCGATGAGAGTATTCAGGGCGACATCTACTCTCCCTTTGCCCGGACTCGTGCGAACTACACGCGGCGGCCGGCGCGGCGGAATCTTGATGTGAGATACCGACAGCCGATCCCCGCCTGCCTTGTAAAGTGCGACCGATACGTCGTCGCCTTCCTTGCCGTCGAGCTTGACTGGATCGAAGCCGCCCTCGGTAATGGTTTTCCTCACCCGAGCACTGCCCGCGGTTTCATTTCTTATCAATGCATACAGTGCGTCGGCGGTGAAAGTATTCGGAGCTGCCGAGACGAAAGCCGATCCCCCCTCTTCACGGGCTGCGGCGAAATCGCCGCTCGTTGCAGGCAGGACTGCATTGGAAATCACGAGCCCCGCGATCTGTCCGTCTTCGTCGCCTGATTGTGATGGACTTGCCGGATGTTCGCCGGAGCAGGCCATACCGACAACGAACAACGCTAGAATGAAGTGGCGAAATATTCCGCTCATATGACCCTGTGATTCATAGGCTTGATATACGACGGACTTACAGCTCGCTATTACTCAGCAAATACCGAAAAACTCACTCCGTGCGACCGCTCATTCCAAACGCCGCCCAATAAAATGGATCAGCGGTCTCAGGCTTTTGTTTCAGCTGCCGTTGCGCGCGCGCGATGGCAACTGCTGGTGAAGCGCCCCGTATTCTCTCCTGATGAAACAACGTCATCAGTGCAGCGGTGGCACGATCATCTACAGGCCATAGACTGGCGACTACGCCGCGGGCGCCTGCCTGAAGAAAAGCCTGAACGAGACCCACCCAGTCATCCCCTGCGGGAACATCCGTCAGGCCACCAGCCCCGACCGCGGTTTGACATGCGCTGAGAATTATCAGCTGTCCCGTCATGGGCAGCCCGAAAACCTCGCTGACGTTGAGATGACCATCACGCTTTCCATCTCCAGCCAGCTCGATGAATGAAAACAGCGGATTGTGCTTGTTCAGAACACCGTAGGTTGCGAAGTGCACTATTCCCACACTTGGCAACGCAGTGCTGAGTGCTGCAGGTGTGGCAGCCCCATCGATTCTTATCTGCGCGCTCTTTCCGTAAATGCGCCGGATAGCCGACACCTCGGTGAGAGTTCCAGGCAGCTCACGCGTTCTTGGCGCAAGCGCAATGATCGAGGACGGCATTGAATGCGCGGGCCTGTCCGAAATCTGAGCCCATACGGTCGCAGATGGTGTGTACGCGACATCGAAGCGGTCCAGAAGAAAGCGATTGTCAGGCGCAAGCAGGGCAGCGAACGAAAGGAAGTGCAGGTCAGCATGAGGCGCGATCAACAACGTCGTCCTGTTTCGAAGATATCCCTTCTTCTCGATGGGCTGGATCAGTGTGCGATACAGCTTGCGCATCGGGACACGCCACAGGCCCTGACTCTGTGAGCCTGAACGATGCTCGATGGTTCTTCTCGCAAACTCGACCAGATCGACAAGCGTCTCGCGCGGAACGCCTAGATCGATCGCATCGACGGTATCGGCGGTGATCGTGAAGGCGATCGTGGTGGAATCGGTTACCAGATATTCGATCATTACCTGGCGTGGGGACAAACGCCTCGAGATTTCCTTCCACGATCTGGTCGGGGCCGTCACAGCATGGGCGTACGAGCGTGTGTTCTCCCGCTGCTTGAGCAGGTATGCTTCGTACTCAATCTGGGCGCGATTCAGCTCAGCGCGGGTTTCCCGTATTCCTTCCGTCGTAAATCCCGGTTCCCGAACCAGCTGACTTCTCATTTCACCGGACTCCAGCACCCGCGTGAGCTGAGCGATCTTGCGCCTCAGGTCCTGTGCGACGACAGACTCGGTCGTCGACTGGATGCGTCCGCGTGCGAGCATCTCACTGAGCTGGCGGGCCCGGACCTTTTCACTCAGCGCAAACGCTTCTGCTATTCTGCCGCGCTCGATCTCGACCAGCGCGAGCTCGGCGTAAGCAGTCCATTTGCTCGCGTTGAGCCCAGCGCGCCGATCTTCAAGGCGAACGTTTGCCGCTGCAGTCTCGGAAACCTGAATAGCCTTGCGAAACTCATCGGCCGAAGCGCGATTGTCGCCGCTCCGGCGCAGGGCCTGGCCGAGGCCGGTATGCAGCCGCCATCTGACTTCTGAAGCCTTGCGATTTCCCAATCGACTGAGACCGCGGCGATATGTTGTCACTGCATCGTGGACCCTGCCGCTGAGACGAAGCGCATCCGCATCGATGGCTGATGCTGCGGCCTCGCCGACGATATCTCCAATTGCACCAAGGCTGCTGCGAGCGATTGCCGCCGTCTTTCGCGCAGCGGTAAAATCACCCTGGGCGATCTGCATCTCCGCGAGCAGAAGATTGGAGAGGGATGCGGAGCGACGATCACCTTCCGAACCGTACAGACGAGAGGCGCGCCTCATGAGCGAGGATGCCGAGTCAGGATTGCCTCGCTCGTGCCATAACAGCGCGCTCCCTTCCAGAGCCTGACCGACGCCGGAAGAATCTCCCGCGGAGCGGTAAAGACTGACAGCACGCTGATAATGAGACTCCGCTGTAGCGAATGTCCCAAACTCAGAAGCGAGGTCACCCTGCGACAGTTCGACGAATGCCCGAGTATCCGGAGCAGCGCCTGCACTTTTTGCCAGGTCAGATGCTGAACTCAGTAATGCTCCGGCCCCTTCAGGATCTCCGATCGCAGTTTTCACTGCGGCGAGATCGGCTCTCACCTCTATTGCATCCGAAACGGCGCCGCTCGAGTCGTGCACTCGCATTGCTTCACTGAGAATTGCTTCAGCTCGCTCGTAGTCACCGCGGCCCATGTATGTCCGCCCCAGACCGTGCAGGAGGAACCCGGATTCGGCACGAGCGCCGGATTTCTGGACAAGGCGGATAGCTTCTCTGAACAGGGATTCCGCGCGAGCGTAGTCGCCGCGGGTCGCGTAAATCTTCGCAATATTGTCGAGATTGAGCGCTGCTTCTGCATCGCGTTTTTCGCTGCGATTGATCGCGAGCGCTCTCTGGTAAGCGGTGATTGCCGCATTGAGCTCACCGCGCTGCTCCGCGAGCGCGCCCAGATTGTTGGCATCTGCCGCCAGTCCTCTCGTATCACCGCTCAGGAGCCGAATCTTCGAAGCGCGACGATACATACTTTCGGCGACGTTCAGCAAACCCTCATCCTTTCTTACGCTTGCGAGAATTCCAATCGCATTTCCGACGGTACGATTGTCACCAACGCGCCGCCCTGCAGACTCTGCGCGATGGAGATAGACCGACGCACTGTCGAATTTGTCCATGCGGTAGAATCCGGCTCCGACCGAAAGGAAAGCGGCCGCGATGACGTACGGATCACCAGATGCTTCTGCGGCAGATCTGCTCGAATGCCACAGGACCATTGCCTTCGCAACACCCTCGGTCTGCAGCGCGGAATTACCGGCACGTCTCAGGCTGTCGGACAACACGCGGCGCTGCTGGCTGGAGCGCGTGGATTTTTCAAATGCGTCGAGCTGACGAAGGAGGAACGGATCTGACCATTTCGCCGAGTATACACGAGCAATTCTGCGCGCGGTGCCGAGCTGGCTCAGACGCAGATCGCTGCGTGCTGCAAACGCGGCATTCGAGAGCGATCGTGCAAACTCATCTCTCAGGGAATCTGCGCTTTGCGCTGCGCAAACAGTCGACGTCGTAAATGACAGTACGACGAACGCAGCCAGCAAACCTCTCATCGTTTGTCGCTTGTTCCGATCCGGAATTCAATGAAGTCGGAGGCAACCCATCGATCCCAGCCAATTCGTGCGTTCACTTCCCAGAGGTAAGTAGTTTCTGCTTTCAGCTCTGGAGGCATCAGCAGCGTTGTATCTCGTGTTTCCGATGACCAGACAACGTCTCCTTCCTGATTCCAGACTCTCACTCGGTACGCATCAGCTTCCGGAACTCTGGTCCAGCGAAGCATTTCACCTGAGCCAGTCAATCCGCGCGGAGACACAATCCGAGGCGCCACAGTCGAAGTAATGGCAGACTCTCGCGTGACACCTTCACGCGCAGCCGGCTCCCTCAGAACCGGGCGGAGCAATACAACGGCAACCGCAGCAGCTGCCAATCCGCCAGCGACAAAGACGCGACGTGTTACACGACGCGAAGCCAGCTTCAGCGGTGCGCGTTCGAGCGCATCGATCTCGCCAGAAACCTCCGGGCTCGATACAGCGCGAGCGATTGCCGAGAGCCTGTGACGACAATACGTGCAAGTGGCGATATGGGAGAGCGCACTGGGCTTTTCAGCGAACTCGCTCCCGTCGACTAGCGCCGCCAGAGTGACGTCGTCAAGACAATGTTGAGTCGGAGATATCAATGTCGTGTAGTGGATGAAGGATCGTGCTCAGAGTCTGACGGACATCGCTGCATTGTTTGCTCACTCTCCGGGTCCGGAGTGTTGCGCCAGCTCCTTTCGCATGCGCGCAAGCGCTCGGGATACGCGGTTGTATACAGTCTTGGAATTTGGCCATCCGACAATCTTTGCAACCTGGGCCGCGGGCACTTCGTCAATGACGAACAGCTGCACCGCAAGCCGCTCGTCGGGCTCGAGAGCAGACATTGCGGCACCGACCCGAATCGAGGATTCCTCAAGCAGCAGGCTTGCATCCGTGTCAGGTGTTTCGGCCGCGAGGTCCGGCGGCTGGCCGGGGAAAAAACGTCCAATCATTCGTCCGCTTTTCTGGAGAATGCGATAAGTCGCCGAAAGCTCCCGAAGAAAATCGCGGTATGTAATCGTGGTCGGGGAACGCTGGGCAATCATTTCATATGCTTCGGCGTGAGGACGTCTCTCACAAACCACGCATTGGAAGATCTGGCGCTGCACTGGTGACAATCCTTCTGGCGCGGAAAATCTTCGACGACCTTCTCGCTTTCTGACCCAGTCGATTGTGCGGTTGTGAACGACTGTGACGAGCCATGTCGAGTACAGCGCTCTAGTGACATCGACGTGACTCGCAGCGAGCTCGAGATCGTCGCGCGACAAATCACCGCACAACTCAGCAAAGATTTCTGCAATGTCATCGGGGTCGTTCAGCGTCCGCCGAATGACGGAGTAGATCAGCCCCTGGTACCGGGATATGAATTCGTCCCAGGCACCGGCAGTATCGCCGAGCGCGAGTTTCGCGCGCCACTTCTCCATCCGAGAAGAACCTCCAATTGGGGCAGACAAATGTGGAGAAAAAATCTGAAAGCGCTAATCACTCCCCATTGGGTACTGAATAGCGCCACATAAGCAATCCAGATAGATTTACTCGGCAATGAATCAAGTCTTAAAACCCGGCGTCATAGGCGCCTTTTTTTTAGCAGTTATCGCCAGCGCCGGGGCAGCACAGGAAAACTCAGCCAAAAGGCTCTCGAGCATCGTAAGTGTTGCCATTGAAGAATATGGCAAGGCTGTCGACGTCAATGGAAAGCTCATTTCCACGGACGAATACTCGGAGACAACGAGCTTTCTCGAAGACGCAAAAGGTGTTGCTCTCAGGCTGCGCGGCTACAATGCACCGGCAACCCAGGCGGTTCTCGATACACTGATCGACGCGGTGAGAAAGAGAGTTCCGCCGGCCGATATCAGGCTCCTGCACGCGCGGTTCAACGGAGCTTTGGGCGCCGAAGGCGCCATGGATCTTCCCACCGCTCCTCTCGACACTGCTCGCGGCCATACGCTCTTTACCCAGAACTGTTCGTCCTGTCACGGAGACCGCGGGTTGGGCGACGGAATCGCCGCCGGTGGATCGACGTTGCCGGTTCCCGCGATTGGATCCAGGGAAAAGACTCCTGCGCTGAGTCCCGCTCTCGCCTACAACGTTGTTTCTGTAGGAGTTCGCGGAACACCGATGCCCTCGTTTTCAGCGAACATGTCGCCGCAGGATCGCTGGGACGTGGTGAACTACATCTACGCCATGCGCGGCGAGACAATGTCATTGCCGGCAGCGCAGGCAGATGCATCAGCAGCACCGGGCGCACCTGCAGCGAGATCAGTTCTCGCTCTTTTGGACAGCGCGCTCGAGTTCGCGAAGAAAGGGAGATCAGCAGAAGCAGGTGATCGCGCATTCGACGCGTACATCGCGTTCGAGCCCCTCGAAACCCCGGCACGCGCAAGACAGCCCGGTCTTGTTGCATCGATGGAACGACACTTCGCCGACTTCAAGGGCGCGCTTCGCGGAAAGGATATCAGCGTTGCCCAGGGCGCTCGCGATGCAATCGCACTCGATCTCCCGCGCATCGTCGAGCTGACGAAACCGACTGGAAGCGGATGGGGAGCGTTCTTTCAGTCGTTTCTGATCATCCTTCGCGAAGGATTCGAGGCGATCCTCGTAATCGGGGCGGTCGTCGCCTTCCTTATAAAGACAGGCAACCGTAACAGATTGAAATCGATCTGGACGGGAATTGCGCTCGGGCTGGCTGCAAGCGGGCTGATGGTGATCGTTCTCAGGACAGTGTTCGCGCACCTGCCGACGAGCCGCGAAGTTGTCGAAGGAATAACAATGCTCGTTGCTGTCGTTGTTCTCTTCTCGGTGAGCTACTGGCTGATCTCGAAAGTCGAAGCCGCAAAGTGGCAGAAATTCATTCGCGAGAAAGTGAGCACTGCACTCGATCACGGCGGCGGAAAAGCATTGGCGACTGTCGCGTTTCTCGCGGTTTTTCGCGAAGGAGCCGAGACTGCAATGTTCTATCAGGCTCTTTTCAGTGAAGGGAACGTCGCTGTGCCGCTTTCACTTGGAATCGTCGTTGGATTCGCTGCGCTCGCTGTGATTTTCACGCTCTTCTACCGGTTTGGCGTTCGCATTCCAATGCGGCCATTCTTCACCGTAACGAGCGTTTTGCTCTACTACATGGCGTTTGTTTTCATAGGAAAGGGAATCCGCGAGCTGCAGGAAGGCAATGTCGTCCCCATCACCGTAATGAAAGGAATGCCCAGCATGCCCTCGCTCGGCATTTTTCCCTCGATGGAAACTTTGGCTGCTCAGGGAATCCTGCTCCTGCTGTTTGTCTTCATGGTCGTGAAGAGCTTCATGCCCGAGCGCCTTGAGAACGCGGGTTCCACCTCGCCGTCATCCAGATAGCTCCGAACATCGCAAACCCAATTGCGATTAGCTGCGCAATGGTGAGCGAGCCGATGAAGCGATCGTCTTTGGCACGGAAGAATTCCACGATGAATCGCTCGAGACCCGCAAGAAAGCAGTAGAGTCCGAACAGCCATCCTTCGGCGTGATTGTGTTTCCGGAATCGGAGGACGATAAAAAACATGATCGTCCCCATCATCACTTCGTAAATCTGAGTCGGATGAACCGCGATAACTTCTGTTGGCGGAGTCGCGGCGGGGAACTGCACTCCGAACATGCTCGACATGTTGCCGGCGGTCGAAGGCGGAGCTCCGTGCGGGAACATCACTGAAAGCGGCCCGCTCCATGGACGACCGTAGTCGTCACCGACAGCCCAGCATCCCGTTCTTCCTATGGCGTAGGCAGCTGGAAGCGCGACCGCCGACGGATCCATGAGATGAATCACGCTCATCTTTTTCCACTTGATGACAGCGATCACCCCGATGATTCCGCCAATGAGTCCACCCCAGAACACGAAACCGGCGCGACTCCAGAGCGAGCTCACGTCGTGGGTCAGGATCGCGTAGTAGATCTTTGCGCCGAGGAGACCGCCAACAACCGCGCCGAAGATCATGTCGCCGGCGGGGGTTGGGTCTTCACCCCTGTTCTGCAACTCCCTCTGAAGGATGATCTGCCCTATCACGAAGCAGAGCAGCATCGCGAAGCCAAAGCCGGTGAACTGCAATGGCCCAAGCTTATACGAAACCGGATGATGAATTATCTGCGCGAAGATCAAAGGCATTTTTAGGCGACTAACCCCGGAATTGGCTGACTTGCAAAAGCATTGAGATCGAGATCACTGCGCTCGCCGTTCTCAAAGTGAAACAGGCCCGCGCGCGCAATCATCGCCGCATTATCGGTTGCGAGACGCGGCTTCGGTGCGAATACAGTAGCACCAATTTCGTTCACCCGCTCCTGCATCGCATTCACCAGAGCCGAATTGCACGCAACCCCACCGCCCAATACTACTCGTTTTCGATTGTACGCCTTGGCGGCGCGGAATGTTTTCTCGACCAGCGAGCCAATCAGCGCATCCTGGAACCCACGCGCGATATGAGCCTTATCGCGCTCGATGTCGCCCGATTCCTGAACCGCGTTCAGGATCGCTGTCTTCAGTCCGCTGAATGAGAACTGGTAATAATCGTCATTTTCCGGCCGGTCATTCCGTCTCACCATCGGCTTGGTGAACCGGAACTTCGACGGATCACCTTCGCGCGCGAGATTTTCAATTGGCCGTCCACCTGGGTAAGGAAGCCCCAGCAGCTTGGCCACCTTGTCGAACGCCTCGCCTGCAGCGTCGTCTCTCGTTGCGCCAAGCAGGCGATACCTGCCCCAGGCTTCGACATCGAGCAGAAGAGTATGTCCGCCCGATACGAGCAATCCAGTGAACTGCGGGACTGCATCGGGGTGCTCGAGCGCGGTCGCGAACAGGTGTCCTTCCATGTGATGCACCCCAATCACTGGAATGCTGCGCGCGAACGCGAGCGACTTGGCATAGCACACACCAACGAGCAGCGCACCGATCAGGCCGGGTGCCGCAGTCACAGCAACGGCGTCGATTTCATCGAGTGAAACGTTCGCATCTTTCAGCGCGCGATCGACAACCGGTACAATGCTCGTGAGGTGTGCGCGCGAGGCGATTTCAGGAACTACACCGCCGAATACCTTGTGAACGTCCTGAGAGAGAATCACGAGCGACTCGAGCTTCACATTGTCGCGTGTGCCGCTCAGAACGGACGCCGATGTCTCATCGCACGATGTCTCTATTCCAAGTATCCGCGGCACTTCGTCAGGACTTCTCCGCCAGCAGCCGCTCGATCAGCGCGCGATTCTCAGGCGAATTCCAGTTGTGCGCGCCGAGGAGTTTCTTGCGGATGATGCCGTCACGCCCGATGATGACCGTTTCGGGATAACCTGTAGTCTGATAATCCTTGCTGACTTTTCCTTCCTGCCCGCCGGTATCGTGGAGCACCTCGAATGTCAGCCCGTACTGCTTCACAAAATCGCGTATCTGCGCATCCGTGCCCGGATCATCCGTACTGATTGCGATCACCTTGAGGCCTTTCGAGGCGTACGCGCGATGCAGTGACTCGATCGCCGGCATTTCAACCCGGCATGGCCCGCACCACGTCGCCCAGAGATTGATCAGGACCACCTGCCCGCGGTAATCATCGAGAGTTTTTGTTTTCGGGATGGTGTCGATAGTGGCCACTGAAAAATCGGGCGCTTCGACACCGACGCCAACGGGTGCGAGCTCGCTTCGCAGCATTGTCCGCGCTCCAAGCACCAGAGCGATCAACACTGCGCCGAGTATCGCGACAAGCGAAATCTGTCTGCGGCTGGTCATACGGTCTCCAGGCAGATGCGTCTCAGTGCCTCGATCTCCGCTTTGGGATCAGAAGCACTGAACACTGCATTGCCTGCAACAAAGGTATCAGCGCCTGCGCGCCAGACTTTCTCGATCGTGTCCCGCGCAATTCCGCCATCTACCTCGAGCGCAGCATGACTTCTCATTTCGTCGAGCAGTCTGCGTGCCCTCGAGACTTTGTCCACCGATGCCGGAATGAATTCCTGCCCGCCGAATCCCGGATTTACGGTCATTATCAACAAGAGATCGAGATCGAGAGCGACTTCGCGAATCGCGCCGAATGACGTTCCGGGATTGACGGCGGCGCCTGCGAGGCAGCCGAGCTCGCGAATGCGGGCGAGCTGCCGCTGAAGATGCGGCGCGGCTTCCACATGAATCGTCATTCCCGTCGCGCCGGCACCGGCAAAGCTCTCGAAATAATTCTCCGGCTCGACCACCATCATGTGAACGTCGAGTGGAAGCGACGTCGCTTTCCGCGCGCTCGCTATGACTTTCTCACCAAACGTGATGTTCGGAACGAAACGACCGTCCATGACGTCGAGATGGATGACATCGGCACCTCCCTCCTCGCACATTCTGATCTCATCAGCGAGGTGGCCGAAGTCGGCGCTCAATATCGAAGGCGCAATGCGAACTTTCATCGATTGAAGCTAAGCGAATCGATTCGGGTGGACGTATCCGCCGGCAAAAGACTCGGCGGAGGAGGGAAGCGTGACACACGCAGGTTCACGCTTGCTCCCGCTGATACCGTAGAACCCGGCGAAGGTGCCTGGCTGAGCACCGTGTTTTCGGGCATGAACGAGCTCGTGTCACGCGAGGTTGCACCAAGGTGAAGACCAAGCTGTTCGAGCGTCGAACGGGCATCGGCAAGCGTGCGGCCGGTAAGATCGGGTATCTGAATTGTCGATGGCCCCTGACTGATGGTGATGCTGACAGTCGCGGGAAGATCCAGAGTGGTCCCTGCTCCCGGATTGGAGGAAATCACAGCCCCGCGAGGCTGATCGCTCATCTGCTGCGAAACGCTTCCGAACGTAAAGCCTGCATTCTCGATTGCGATTTGCGCCTGCTGCTGCGTTGAGCCCGAGACCTCAGGCACGGTCCCCGTCGCCTGGCCGGCACTTACTGCAAGCGTGACTTGAGCGCCTTTCTTCTGAACCGAGCCTGCCGGAGGATCCTGCTCCAGAACAATTCCCTCCGGAGTGGTCTTGTGAAAACGGGAATCCCCCTTCAAAGCATGAAAGCCTGATTTCTCGAGCGCGGCAGACGCGTCGTCGAAATTCATTCCGACAACTCGCGGAACCCGCGCGTCATCAGGAAGAACATCCGCTGGAAATGCAAAGACAAACAATCCCAGATACGCGAGGAGAAACCCGGTGACCGCAACGATGAGATATGGAAAGGCACGCCTCGACAG
>DASROK010000520.1:0-6540 GCA_035646915.1 Gemmatimonadaceae bacterium | reverse complement strand
CTTCCCTTCAGTGCCGGTCATTCAACGTGGAATCGGCAGCACGCGGCTCGACGATTTTGTCCGCTTCACGGGACGCATCGTGATTCCCTACCATCCCCGTCAGATCGTGCTTTATGCCGGCGACAATGATTTTGCGGATGGCCAGAGCGCGATGAACGTCTACGGGGACTTCAAGGATTTCGTCCGCATTGTGCACCACGCGCTTCCGCAAACCGAGATCGTTTTTGTATCCATAAAGCCAAGCCCCAGCCGGTGGCGTCTGGCATCGAGGATGCGGGAGACAAATGCTCTCGTTAAGCGCTACGTCATGAAAAACAAACGGCTGAAATACGTCGACGTTTTCAATCCGATGCTTGGCGCGAACGGACACCCGAGGCCGGAACTGTTTGTAGATGACAGCCTTCACATGTCACCTGCCGGTTACGCGCTGTGGACTCACATTCTTCAGCCCGTCGTAAAGTGAGAAATAGATGAACAAGATATTCCTCTTCTTCACAGCGATAATTCTGAGCGGAGCCGCGGCGATGGGTGGATCAATCGCCGGCGCCGCAGTTGGAAAAAAAGGAATCTGGGTGGGCGGAATTATTGGCGGACTCGTTGGAGCGTCGATCTCCTCGTGGATCGCTGCAAAGCTCGGCTGGATTGCCAACTCGCAGCGGGCTCGCACAACCATCGGCACGATCATTGGGTTTCTCATTGCTGCAGCGATTGCGGTCAACACATTGTCCAGTCCCCTTGGGCCAGTTGCGAGCACTGTGCTCGCCGGCCTTGGCGCTGTAATCGGCGCAGGACGCAATCCGAGGGATGAGGAATGATCGACGTCGCCCCAAAGCCAATGCCCTGACGTTTGGGAAGATTTTGGAGATAAGACGATACAGAACATCTGACTGGGACGAATGGCTGCGTATGAATCGCGCATTGTTTCCTGGTCTAACGCTCGAATCTGATGAAGCAGAGATGCGTGCAACGGTCGCGCGATCGGATGCGCAAGTGTTCGTGCTCGATCGTGGTGAAGGCCGGCTTGCAGGATATGTAGAAGTAGGAGAGAGATCCATCGCTGATGGATGCGAGTCGAGCCCTGTTGGATATATCGAAGCATGGTATGTCGATCCCGATGTTCGGCGATCAGGAAATGGGCGGGCGCTGCTCGAAGCCGCGGAAGATTGGGCGCGCCAACGTGGTCGGGCGGAGATGGCGTCCGATGCCCTGATCGACAATGAAGTGAGCCACGTTGCACACCGGCAAAGCGGCTATGAGGAAGTCGACCGGCAGGTCACGTATCGCAAAAGTCTTGGGACTGAAGCGAAGGCGGCAAACATCAGGCAGGCCGTCCCAATGTTTCTCGTCAGTGATATGGACCGATCTCTTCCTTTCTATGTCGACGGGCTTGGCGCAAGACTCACCAACAAGTGGGTAGTCGATGGCAGGATCCGATGGTGCTGGCTTCAAATCGGCGAATCCGCAGTGATGCTTCAGGAATTCTGGAGCGAAGGCCAGCCCGAGAGACAATATCCAGCCGCACCGGGCGCCGGCGTTTCGATCAACTTCATTTGCGCTGATGCATGTCTCTACTATAGAGATGTGAAATCTCGGGGGCTCGACGCGCGGCGCCCGTTCGTCGGAAACGCGATGTGGGTTACGAGCATTGCAGATCCCGATGGATACGAGCTCCACTTCGAGAGTCCGACCGACGCGCCGGAGGAATCGGAGTACGACGGGTAGTTAGAATTCCCACATGCCATCATTGACGGGCCGCCGTCTCGAGCGCGCGAAAGCGTCGAGGCAGTTTCGCGGCGGAAGATTTCAAAATACGAGCAACCTTGGACCGGAGCTGACCGGCGGAAGTGCCTTGCCAATAATGCGCGATCTCCTGTTTGGCGGGAGAAAGCGAGTTCCACGCAGGCCGCTTCCCGTCGAGAGTCCGATTGCAGCGTGGTCGACGCGTGCAGCTTCCGGGCTGCGTGTCACATGGTTCGGTCACAGCACACTGCTTCTCGAGATCGACGGTACAACGATTCTCACCGATCCTGTTTTTGGAAAACGTGCATCACCATTCTTTTTTACAGGACGAACGCGATTTCATCCGCCTCCTGCTAAGATCTCCGAGCTTCCCACGCTCGACGCGGTTCTTCTCTCGCACGATCACTACGATCACCTGAATACGCCAAGTATTCGCCAGCTCGCGCGGATGCGCGTGCCGTTCGTGACTTCGCTTGGAGTTGGTGTACGACTGGAAAAAATCGGGGTTGATCCCGAACTGATCACCGAGCTCGACTGGTGGGAAACCTGCAAAGTCGGCTCGCTTCAGGTTACCGCAGCACCAGCGCAGCATTTCTCCGGACGCGGTGTCAGCGATCGCAACACAACGCTGTGGTCGTCATGGGCGCTCAAGAGCGACAAGCACAACGTATTCTTCTCAGGAGACACGGGCCTCACTGATGAGTTGTCCGAGATAGGGAAGCGCCTCGGACCGTTCGACTTGATCATGCTCGAGATTGGGGCATCTCATCCAGCGTGGGCGAACATTCACCTCGGGCCGCGCAACGCACTGCGTGCGTTCGAGATGTTAGGCGGCGGAACTCTTCTCCCGATTCACTGGAGCACATTCGATCTCGCGCTCCACAAATGGGATGAGCCTGCCGAGACGTTGTTAATGCTCGGGAAGGATTCCGAAGGAAAGATCGTCACACCGCCGCTTGGTCGAGCAATTGAGCCTGAGCTTGTTGACGGGCCTACTCCCTGGTGGAGAGACGTCGATCGATGATCTACTTCAGCTCCATTTTGGAGTAGGCTTCGATAATTGTTTCTTCTGGAGGAGGCTCGAGCACGTTCTTCTCGGCGAACATGTCTGCCTGTGGATACGAGCTTGCCTTGATGCGAGCTGCCGCCGATTCGAGATCGTACTCGGTGCGCCGGAGATCGACACCAGAATCAACCAGAAGCCAGTAAGCTCCGGGCTTGCCGAACGGCATTCCAACACTTCCTGCGTTTACAACCCGCACAGACCCAACCGTTCGATCGAACTGCATGTGAGTATGACCGCAGACTACCAGGTCGACATCCAGACCGCCGAAAATCGGAATCAGTTTCTCTTCTGAGGTTACGCGCGAAAAAATCGGCATGTCGCTTTCAGGTGTTGCATGACAGAAGAGAACTTTGCCGAAACCGGCGACATTCATCCGAAAAGTTGGCGCCCACGATTCCAGAACCTTTCTGTGGCTTTGATCGAGCTGTTCCGCAGTCCAGCGAATGAGCGGACGAAAATGTTCGGGAACTGAAGTTGCCTCGATACCGTTCATCACATCGAGTACGGCGCGATCGCCGTTGCCGCGAATGAAGTCGACAGGAATGTCGAGGTCGAGCAGAAAGTCGAAAGTCTCGCGCGGCAGGGGACCAGGCATAATATCGCCCCCCACAACGATACCATCGACCGATTCAGAGCGGACATCCTGCAGGACTGCCTCCAAGGCCGGCAGGTTGCCGTGAATGTCGTAAAGAGCCGCAATTCGCATTTCAATTCTCACATTATACGCTGAACCGGGCGGGAGAAAGCGGGACCAAGCGGGAACTGTTCGAATCGTGGTAAGTTTTCTCTATGACCAGTGCATTTGAGGCGTTTACGCGCCTGAAGGAAGGGAACAAGAGGTTCGCTGCGCATGTTGCGGGCGACAACATCCCTCTCCACCAGACCAAACCCACCGAGCTCACCAAGATACAGGAGCCGGTTGCCATCATCCTCGGCTGCTCCGACGCCAGGGTTCCCGCGGAGATCATTTTTGATCAGGGGCTCGGGGATTTGTTCGTGATCCGCGTTGCGGGCAACATCGTTGCGCCATCGCAGGTGGGAAGCGTTGAGTTTGCAGCCTCTCGCTTTGGAACGCGGCTTGTCGTAGTCGTAGGTCATTCGGAATGCGGTGCGATTCTCGCTACTCTCGAGGCGCTGCAGAATCCGGGTGAAAATCAGTCACGCAACCTCGCTTCGATTGTCGATCGGGTGCGGCCGTCGGTGGAATCGCTGGTGGACAGCGGAGTGGCAGGCGATCAGCTCGTACGAAAGGCGGTGCGCGCCAACATTCGCACGTCGACCGATCACCTGAGGCACGGGTCTCAGATTCTGGAGCAGCTCATCCAGGACGAAGGCCTGCTGGTTGTCGGTGCAGAGTATTCGCTGGAAACGGGAGTTGTCGATTTCTTTGACGGTGCTCCAACAAGGGAGATGAAATGAAAGGGTTCGTGGACGACATCGAGGGAATTACCTCGAGCAATAAGGATTATCGCAGGATTCTTTATACGGGCAAGCATGTTCAGCTGGTGGTGATGTCGATCAGGAAGAACGATGAGATCGGTGAAGAGGTTCACAGTGATCGTGACCAGTTTTTCCGTGTAGAGGAAGGGAAAGGAGAAGTTGTGATCGACGGCGAGCGCACGAAGATTCGGCCGGGCGACGGAATTGTCGTGCCGGCAGGTTCGCGCCACAACGTGATCAACACAGGCAGCAAGAGGCTCAGGCTCTACACGATTTATGGTCCGCCGGAGCACAAGGATGGTTTAGTGCAGAGAACAAAAGAGGATGCAGAGACAGCGCAGCATTTCGACGGAACAACAACGGAGTAAGCACCATGGACTACTGTGAGCACGTCACCTCGATGCGTGTGGTGAAGCCGCATGACGTAGCCGGGTGTGAGGAGTGTCTCAAGATGGGCTCGTGGTGGGTTCATCTCCGGAGCTGTCTCAGCTGTGGTCACGTCGGATGCTGCGACAGCTCTCCCAACCAGCATGCGACAGCACACGTTCGCGCATCGAATCATCCGGTAGTAAAAAGCCTCGAGCCTGGTGAGGATTGGGCATTTTGCTATGCCGACCAGATGATGATGGAGCCCGCGCCCCGCGCTAATGAGTAGCACATCACTCGAAGGAATTCGCTCGCAGTTCCCGGCGCTCGAGCGGATTCACAATGGACATCCAGTCGCGTACTTCGACGGGCCGGGTGGAACCCAGGTTCCGCGACGCGTCGGCGATGCGATGATCGATTATCTGTATCATCACAACGCCAACACAGATTGGGCTTATCCATCGAGCGCCGAGACCGACGAAGCAATCGCGGAAGCGCGCGAGGCGTTTGCTGATTTTCTGAATGCGTCGCCCGGTGAGATCGCATTCGGCGCGAACATGACAACGCTCACGATGCATCTCTCCCGCGCACTCGGCCGCACGATGTCGAAAGGTGATGAGATCGTTGTGACCGAGCTCGATCATCATGCGAACTCGGATCCGTGGCGGCAGCTTGCGCAGGATCGTGAGCTCTGCGTGCGCACAGTGAAGATGATTCCGCAAACGGGCCAGCTCGACTGGAATGATTTCGAAAGCCAAGTGAATGCGCGGACGAAGATCGTCGCGATGGGTGCAGCGTCGAATGCGCTGGGAACGATGTCCGATGTGCGCCGCGGTTCGAGACTCGCGCGTGAAGCGGGTGCGTACTTCTTTGTCGACTCAGTTCACTATTCGCCGCACGCCCTCACCGACGTCAAGGCGATGGACTGCGACTTCCTCGCGTGCTCGGCGTACAAGTTCTACGGCCCGCACGTCGGCATACTATATGGCAGGAAGGATCTGCTCGATGAGCTCGATTTCCCGAAGCTCAGGCCTGCGCATGACAATTCTCCTGACAAGGTGGAGACGGGCACGCTCGATCACGAAGGAATTGTTGGCGCGCGTGCGGCGGTTGATTTCATTGCGTCGTTGAGCTCGCCTGCGGGAAAGAGGCGTGAGCGGCTGGCTCATTCATTCAATGATGGACACAATCGCACGGCTGAGCTGTTCGCTTCGATGTGGGCCGGACTTTCGTCTATCGACGGTGTTCGTGTTTACGGACCTGAGCCGAAGCTGCTTCGCACTCCGACAATTGCATTCGCGGTTCGCGGAATGCATTCGCGCAAAGTTGCTGAGGAGCTCGCCAGGCTCGGCGTGTTCGTATCGCACGGCGATTTCTATGCGATGACAGTTATCGAGCGGCTCGGCCTTGCCGGGGAGGGTCTCGTGCGCGCGGGGTGTGCTGTTTACACGTCGCAGAATGAGATCGACCGCCTTGTCGAAGGAGTAAAGAGGATCGCTCGCTGACGCGCTTCGTACCACCCAACGTGCGATCCAGACAATCGGATCGCACGTCTGGTGGTGGATATCGCTCGAGCTGTCGCTGTTTAAGCGGAACGCGATGATTTGAACAGGCCAGCCTTCATCAGCACATATACCACAACGTTCGCTCCAATCAGAGTTAACGCCATGGTCCCGAAACTCCCGAACGAAAGCTGAGGGAATCGGGAAGCAACCGCCGCAATCAACAGGCTGACCACTACCGCTCCAGCAAGGGAGCGCTCTGCGGAAACATTACTGGCCATATATCCTCACGTGGCGAAAATACCCGCAATCAGAGATGCAGCTGCTGCCGCGATACAGGCCTTGGCGACAGCGGCTTCGCCTGCAAACCACTCCTTTAGAAGCACGCCTACCGCAGCCGCAACATCTGTCTTGATGATTTTCTTG
>DASROK010000519.1:0-9147 GCA_035646915.1 Gemmatimonadaceae bacterium | reverse complement strand
CCTCCGGCCGCGCTTCGCCGGAGTAATTCCATCAAGCTCATGCAACGGCCGATTGAGAACGCGCCGATAAAAGAAAACAATGGCGTTGCGCGCTTGATTCTGCGTCGATGCACTGACACGTCCCTAGACGGCCAGGTTCGTCAGGAACTGTCCGATTTCCGGCTCACCCATCTGACTTGGATGACGCCGATCATGAAACAGGACAAAGCGACGCAGCCAGTCGCAGTAGGCTTCCTCGGTCCGCCTGCTGTAATGCAACCGCCTCAGTCGCCGCCGCAACTGCTCCATCAGCCTGTACTTCTTGGACTCGTCGGGCTTTCGAGCGAGATGCGACAAGGGAATCTGGGGGAAATCCTCGGACATCCTCCAAGTCTGATCCGGCCGCCGGAACAAAACACAATCGAAAAACGCACAACGGTTCCACTCCCCCGCACACCATATACATTAGAGACCAATGACAGGGGTGCCCCGACTTCGCCGAGATCCGGAGACGTCAGGAGCTGAGAAAGTCCCTCCGAACCTGACCCGGTTAGCACCGGCGTAGGGAGTCAACAATGGAAGCACGCACGCAGATGCATTACGCGCGTCGCGGTGAGATCACCGACGCGATGCGCTTTGTGGCCGAGCGCGAAGAATTGTCGCCTGAAGTTGTGCGCGACGAGATTGCAATCGGCCGCCTCATCATCCCCGCCAACGTTCGTCACCTGGCAGGAGCACTCGAGCCGATGTGCATCGGCAAAGTCGCAAAGGTGAAGATCAACGCAAACATCGGGAACTCCGCTGTCTCATCCGACATCAACGGAGAAATCGACAAGCTCGGCATGGCGGTGAAGTACGGTGCCGATACGGTCATGGATCTGTCGACCGGCGGCAACATCGATGCGATCCGGCAGGCAATCATCGATACGTCTCCTGTCCCGATCGGAACTGTTCCGATCTATCAGGCTGTGCAGCAGGAGAAGCAGCTCGAAGAGCTCACTGCGCAGGATCTGCTCGACATGATCGAGCACCAGGCAAAGCAGGGTGTGGACTATATGACAATTCACGCTGCAATTCTCATCGAGCACCTGCCGCTGGTCCACGGACGCACCACCGGGATTGTCAGTCGCGGTGGGTCACTGCACGCGGTGTGGATGATGTATCACCGAAAGCAGAATCCGCTTTACGAGCATTTCGATGAAGTGCTGGAAATTCTTCGCTACTACGACGTCACGATTTCGATTGGAGATTCGCTGCGTCCCGGATCACTTGCAGATGCCTCGGACAAGGCGCAATTCGCCGAGCTCGACACGATGGGTGAGCTGACAAAGCGCGCGTGGGAGCGCGACGTTCAGGTGATGATAGAAGGCCCGGGCCACATCCCGATGGACCAGATAGAGATGAACGTCAAACGGGCGAAAAAAGTCTGTCACGAGGCGCCATTCTATACCCTCGGTCCGCTGGTGATCGACATCTCCCCTGGCTACGATCACATCTCCAGCGCAATTGGCGCTGCACTCATCGGATGGCATGGCTCCGACATGCTGTGCTATGTCACACCGAAAGAACATCTCGGCCTTCCAAATGCCAATGATGTTCGTGAAGGAGTGATTGCGTACAAGATCGCTGCGCATGCTGCTGACGTTGCACGCGGGCGGAAGGGCGCGCGTGATCGCGACGATGCATTATCGCGCGCACGATATGCTTTCGACTGGAAGGAACAGTTCAGGCTCGCGCTCGATCCTGACCGCGCGCAGGAATATCACGACGAGACTTTGCCTGCTGAGTACTTCAAGAGCGCGGAGTTTTGCGGCATGTGCGGCCCGAAATTCTGTTCGATGCATCATTCTCGAACAATCGAAGAGGGAATCGCGGAACTCGCACGTGAGCGCGGGCAGGAGTTAGCAGCAGTCTGAAGCACCGATACCTCATGATGCTGGCTCTCGTGAATGCGTGTGCGAGAGCCAGCGCGCCAGTCGAGCCGGTCTCGCCTGCGGTGACGAGCGCTGATGCGGAGTATTTCGAGCACCATCCTCTGATGGTCCCCGTCGACGGTGTACATCCGCGTGATCTTCGTGATTCGTTCAATGATGCGCGCGATGGCGGGCGCATCCATCGCGCAACCGACATCCTGGCACCGCGCGGAACGCCAGTCGTTGCAGCCATCGACGGCGAAGTGTTCCGCCTTCGCCAGAATTCAGCCGGCGGAACAACCGCTTATCTGGTAGATAATGAGCGAAGGTACGTCTACTACTATGCTCATCTCGACCACTACTCGGACAGAATTACTGAAGGTTTGAGGGTTCAGCAGGGGTTTGTCATTGGTTATGTTGGAACCAGCGGCAATGCGCCGCCCGATACTCCTCATCTTCATTTTCAGGCAATGCGCCTCGATCCGGGCCAGAAAGACTGGTGGAACGGCACACCGGTCGATGTGAGACAATTCATCACAAAAAGGGGCAAAGCGCGGGAATGAAGGGAAAGGACCGGGCAGAGCTCAGATCCGAGGCACATCATCTGGATCCTGCGGTTCACATCGGGCACCTGGGCATCACTCCTGCGGTGATCTCCACGCTCGATGACGCTCTCAGAACCAGGGAGCTCGTAAAAGTGAAGCTCCCCAAGGGAGGCGATGTAAAGCCAAAAGATGCCGCCGGGAATCTCGCTGCTTCTACAGCATCGGAGGTCGTTCAGGTAATTGGCAGAACCGCGACCTTCTACAGGGAGAATCCCGAGTTACCGCGCAAAAGGGGCGATCTGCCGCCGTGGAAGCGCTGAAACAAAATCGTTGCAGGACTTTTTGTGTATGACCGGGTACTTTTGGTTCAGGCAGTGGAGTGACGACGCTTCTGAACATGCGTTAGTCATCGTAAGTCACTAATTACAATTCGTTTATCTACTATGTCTCCTCGCCCACGAACAGTAGACGACTCCACCATTCTCGAAGCAGCAGTCACAGTCCTCGGCCGCATCGGCCCCGACCGGCTCACGCTTGCAGACGTAGGTGAAGAAGCCGGACTGTCAGCCGCAACTCTCGTCCAGCGCTTCGGCTCGAAGCGCGACCTCATGCTCTCGGTCCTCAAGTTTGCGACTGAAGGCTTCGACGGACGATTCGAGAGCGCAATCAACGATAATTCTTCGCCGCTCGAATCGATATTCGTCGCGGCAGTCGAGCGGGCGCCGCTCGGCGAGCCAGGTGCACTCGCCCACATGCTCGCTTTCTATCTCTCCGATCTCGGTGATCCTGACTTCCGGGCACTCGCAGCTGAAAACTCGAGAAAGGCCGTCGAGGGTTTCAAGCGCATGCTCGATGAGGCTGTCGCCGAAGGTGAGCTGACAGAGAGTTATATCGATACAACGCAGCTGGCGGAGACCATCTACTCACTCGTGATGGGAACGCTGCTCACGTGGACAGTCACGGGAGAGGGCGATTATCGCGCTCGTGTCCGCAACGAGCTCGACGTTCTTCTTCGCCCGTTCCGGAGAGGTCCGCGGAAAGCGACGACGAAATTCGCCGCCCCTTCCGCTGCAGTTGCCTGACGGTCGCTAGTACCGCCTGCAGCTCATTTGCACACCCTGGTCTTCGATGATCAGGGTGTTGTCGTTTACACACTCGGATTGCCCTATCTTGAAGCCTGATCTTCAGGGAGACTGAAAGTGGGCGCGGCCGCGATTGCAGTGATGAGACGAAAGGAGCGCGATGTGCGCGATGCATTCCGCTCGGCAGGCGCAGTTTCTCCGCCGACAGCAATGTCTCTCGAAGCAATCCGCATCGAAGAGACCATGGCGGTTCGAAGACTGAAACGGCGCGCAGTGATTCGCGAAGCCGCGCCTGGTCTTTTTTACTTCGATGAAGACGTGTGGGAGGCAGTGTCAGCCATGAGGAAAAGGATGGCGCTGATCCTGATCGGCACCATGATTCTCATCGGGATCATGCTCTTCTATGGCTCAGTGAAAATGAAGTGACCTGCCGCGCCGTTGATATCTTCAATGCGAGGTCTATTTTTCGCATAAGTCTCACGCACCCACAATTCGCCGATGCCCTACGTCATAACTGAAGCCTGCAAGGATACAAAGGACCGAGCCTGTGTCGATGTTTGTCCCGTCGACTGCATCTACGAAGGACCCGAACAGCTGTACATCCACCCCGACGAATGCATCGATTGCGGAGCGTGTGAACCTGAATGTCCGGTAACCGCAATTTTTCCGGAGGAGGACGTGCCTGCGAATCTGAAGGAATACATTCAGATCAATCGCGACGTGTTCAAGGGTCCCAATCCACCGGGAAGGCCGAACAGGTAGCGCTATCTGCCGGTGAAGTAACCCTTGATGATGAAGGCAACGATCAGCACCGCATACTGCATGAAGGTGCTGATTTCGCTTTTCAGGGCCTGGGGCCAATCGTGCTCACCATGCTCGGGCTCTTCAGGTTTTTTTGGAAGCCATCTCGGCACACAGTTCCTGTAATCGAGATACTGCCTTCCGAAAATCGATTCCAGCACTCCCTCCTCATAGCGGACGATCAGGCTGTATTCCGCGGCGAAGATCAGCACCGCGAACGGAAGAAACCAGAGCACACCCGAGATCACACAGAAGCCGATCCACACGAAAAAGTTTCCGATATAGAGCGGATTTCGCGTATAGGAAAAAATTCCGTATGTGACAAGACGCTGAACGTTGCGTGAGCGCCGGCGCGTGGTGGTGCCTGCTGCCGCGACTCCTGACAGCCGGAACAACTCTCCGACCACGATCAGAAATCCGCCGACTGCCCATCGCGCTCCAGCCGTATCACCCCTCGCAATGAGGGGAACTCCGAGGAAAAGAATCGGGAGCCATCCACGATTCTTGAACAGGAAGGCGCCGATGCGGGCGGACGGTGACAGCTCAGCCTCACTGACCTGCGGCAGCGGCATCGGCACAGGCTCCTGGGAACTTACCTCGCTCGGGAGATCAGGAAGGTGATGCTGCATTGCTTTCCCAGGGGGAGAAAATTGCGCGCCACTCTTCCGGAACCGGCATCGGCCGTCCGTCGGATGTAAGTGTCACATAGACAATCTTCGCTTCACACACCTGTGCTCCGTTCTGGTTTCTGGCAATCTGCCGTACGGTGAAGCTCGTGTTTCCAATCGATGCCAGTCCCGTGGTGACAATGAAATCGTCGCCCGGCATGGCAGGACTACTATAGGATACGTCCACATGGCGGACAACCGCCCATTGTGACCGGCGAATGTAATCCTCGAACCGCATGCGCTTCTCCAGTGCCGCCCACCGCGCGCGCTCGAGAAGTGTGAGCATCACTGCGTGATTCACGTGACCGGCAGTGTCACAGTCGCCGGGATAGATATGGATCGTCAGCTCGTCAGACATGATGCGTCAAAAGTAAACCAGTAGAGGAGAGTTCCCGGCGTGCGGTCTCTTTCTTTCACTGTTCCAATCCATGCTTTTGCAGTGTAGGTATCGTCCAGGCGAATTCCGATTGCTTCGTGAAGATCGAGCGCAGCTCGAGCAGCTCCCTCCACCGGTCGCCCATAGGCCCCGCCGTACGCAGTGTGAATCACGCGGAGACGATCGGCATCCACAGCATTGATTCTCTCTCCACAGATCGTGCCAATGAGCCGCTCAGTGCGCCTCGCAAGGGACAGCACTGCGCGCTTGTTCGCAAACATTCGCGGACCTGTTCGGACACCGACAACTTCGATATCGAGCCCGGCGGCCGCAAACCCAAGCAGCAGCCCCGCAGCGGTGCCGCCTGTTCCCATTGGAAGGATGACCGTCGATGGCTGAGGCATTTCGCCTGCTTCGATCTGCCCCGCAAGCTCCAGCGCGGCATTCACGTGACCGAGCACACCCAAAGGGGTGCTTCCGCCCACCGGTATGTATCGCGTTTTGCCTCGCATCGCGCGCAATCTCGCACGGGCGATCGGAAGAACTGGGGTGAGATGAACAGTCGAGCGCTCGATCAGCGCTTCGATCCTCGACGAAACTTCCGAGGCGACGGGATTCATCTCGTGCCGCCACCGCAATGCAAAGGTGGAAACACCAAGGCGAGCGGCGTGCAGAGCTGTCGCGAGAATGTGCGTAGAGCCGGTCCCGCCCACCGTGATGACCGAATCACCAGCACGCATGCCGCCGAGCAGGAATTCGAGAGCGCGTACCTTATTGCCTCCGCAAACCAGCGCGTTCAGGTCGTCCCGTTTTATCCAGAGATCCGGGAGAATGTGCGCAAGCGACTGCACTGGCGAGGGCAGGGAGCAAAGCTCGACACGCGGAATTTCGCGAAGACCGGGGAAACGCTCGTAAAGCGGAAAGAAGGGCTTCTCCATCACGGGTGCAGTCACGCGCTAAATTGGCTGAATGGCAATTTCAGATTCAGAGGCGCTGTTATACATCGATAAGCGGCAGGCGGCGGACGATTTTCTCGCCGACATCTCGCAGGTGCGGGAGATCGCCGTCGATACTGAGGGAGCGAGCTTCCACAGGTTCATCGACCGAATTTATCTTCTGCAGCTGACGACGCGCGAACGAAGCGCGATAATCGACCCGCTTCCCATCGGAATGCCTGAGGCACTCGGTAACATTCTTCAGGATTCCCAGGTCGAGGTGGTGTTTCATGATGCCGACTATGATCTGAGACTTCTCCACCAGGATTACGGCTGGCATGTCAACCGCATTTTCGACACTCGCATTGCCGCGCAGCTCCTGGGCATCAAGGCGTTTGGTCTTGCTGCATTGCTCGAGCAGTTTTTCGGGGTGAAGCTGGACAAGAAACATCAGCGAGCCGACTGGTCACTACGGCCGTTGACACAGGGAATGCTCGACTACGCGGCGCAGGATACGCGATACCTGCTCGATCTGCGCGATGAGCTCAAGGCGAAGCTGGAAAGACAAGGCCGATTGGATTGGGCGCGCGAGGAGTTCGAGCGGCTCGAGGGAACCAAGTGGGAGGATGACGACGCTTCGCTCTCGTTTCTTCGCATCAAGGGAGCGCGCGACCTTTCGCGGCGCGAGCTGGCGCTTCTTCGCGAGCTTGTTCCATGGCGTGATTCGGTTGCGAAGGAAGTAGACAGGGCGACTTTCCGGGTGATGGGCAATGAGGTGCTGCTCGAGATTGCACGTACTGCGCCGGGCACGGTCCGCGAGCTGTCACTGTTGAAGGGAATGCCGCGGGGAATACTCGACCGTGGTGCTCATGCGATACTCGAGGCAGTTCAGCGCGGACTTGCGGTTGCTGACGAGCATCTGCCGCGGTTTCCACGTTCGCCGCGGTGGGAGCGTGAAGACGATTTCGATGCGCGTGTGGCAAAGCTTAAGACGGTGCGAGATGCTGCGGCATCGCGACTGAATCTCGATCCTGGTGTGCTCTGCTCGCGCGAGCGGCTCGAAGCGATTGTGCGCAGGAAGCCGGCGAATACGGGTGAGCTCGAAGATGTTCCGGGACTCAGGCGCTGGCAGGTTGCGGAGATGGGCGACGCGTTCATCCGCGCGCTGAATAAGTAGAGATGTATTCCACCTGCATCTTCTGTCATTCGTCTCTCGGACAGAATGAGGCGATAGAGAATTTTCCCGTTGGACGGCGCCTTGCGTTCGATTCATCGAAGGGCAGGTTGTGGGCAGTGTGCGCGAAGTGCGGGCGCTGGAACCTCACGCCGCTCGAAGAGAGGTGGGAAGCAATCGAAGATTGTGAGCGTCTTTTTCGCGGAACGATTCTTCGCAGCTCCACGGATCAGATCGGACTTGCGCGTATTAAGGAAGGAACTGATCTCATAAGAATTGGTGAACCGCTACGGCCGGAGTTTGCGGCGTGGAGATATGGCAGGTATCTGCAGCATCGACGCAGGATGATGTATGCTGCCATTGGAATCAATATCGCGGGCATGATCGGAATGTTTGCGTTGGGAGGAGCTTCAACAGCGGGAATACTTCCCGGATTTACTGTGATTCACAGGTTGTTGACGCGAAAACAGGATATAGGTCTAGCACGAAAAAGAATTCGCAACATTGCGCGTCAGAATCTTCGCCAGGATATCCGCGACGATCAAAAGGTCTATGTTCGTGTCATTCCATCAGCTGATGAACCTTACTGGGCGCTCAGCTTTTATCTGGATGGAAGGCGTCAGATTTATCGCGGAAAGGAAGCGCTTCACATTGCCCACCTCGTTGCTCCTGCGATCAATGAGAACGGTGGGACTCCCGCGCATGTGAAGACGGCCGTCAAGGAAATAGAGGATGCGGGGTCACCGCAAAAGTATTTCCTGCGCGCTCGCGATTTCGGCACGAGCCCGGGTCATAAGTACTCCGATCTTCGCGGATTTCCAGCGCATCTTCGTCTAGCGTTCGAGATGGCAGCTCATGAGGAATCAGAGCGAGCTGCAATCGAAGGAGAGTTAGCTCAGCTCGAAGCTGACTGGCGTGAGGCCGAGGAAATTGCTTCAATCGCCGACAACATGTTCGTTCCGCGTGCTGTTTCCGATTTCATTCAGCGACATCGGGCAAAGCCCTAGAACCCGAGGTACGCCCTCACTCGCGGCTCCATCTTTTCCGGAGTCCAGAACGGCACCCAGACGAGATTCATCTCGACAGTTTCAACGCCAGGCAGCGATTTGATCTCCTGCTCGGCGTTCATCATGATTTCCGGTCCCGATGGGCAACCGGGAGATGTGAGAGTCATGTCGACTTTCACTTTCGATCCCGTGACCTCTATGCCATACACGAGGCCGAGATCGAGAATGTTCAGATTGAGATCAGGGTCCTTCACTCGCCTAAGCGCTAGCTTGACCTGATCCTCGCTGACCACGCCGGGCGTGTCAGTACTCTCTTCGCCAGTCGCAACGCTCAAAGGAATCGCGCGGTCTTCAGCGATGCTGTCGTCCACTATCGTTGGACGCTCGTCGCTCGGAGAATGTGGAGTCACCGCTGCGGCAGCAGTATCAGGATGATCGCTCATCCTTTAATACTAGCGGGCTTTCGATTAACGCGAAGACTTGGAGACGTGTTTCTTCGCCGTCGATTTCTTAGCCGATGCCTTGCTGCGGGACGTGCTCGAAGAGTGCTTCGCTGTCGACTTCGACTTGGAAGACCTGGAACGGACAGACTTCGATTTCTTCGTCGAGACGCTCGTGCATCGAACTCTCGTTCGCTTGCTGCGTGCACTCCGCGCGCGCATTGCCT
>DASROK010000518.1:0-2724 GCA_035646915.1 Gemmatimonadaceae bacterium | reverse complement strand
ACATTCTTTCGCAACGCGAAGCGCTGCGGTGTCGTTGCGCGCTTCGATCAGATATCGAACGCGCTGTCCGGTTATCCATCCATCTCGCGGAGATTTCTTTGCCTGTGAATCGAGTGATGCGACAAGCGCTGCACGTGCGCGCTTGATCACACGTGGCTGCTTTGCTTCAATCGTGTCTTCGTCGTTGTTCCATTGGCAGAACCGGCCGATGTGCGCATCGCACTGTCCGCCTGATCCGGCGTAAGCGAGCGGGAGATTGGATCGGCGTACCATCTCGAATCGTGCCTGAGCGCCAGTGGCTTTCCTCCGCGCTTCGACGGAATCGCGCTTCTGCTGTGCTCCGGCAAAGGCGGGAGCAAGCGCGATCGACCCAATGAAAACAGTTCGGGCTAACGCCTGACTGCGCATCGCGGCACCATATCGTATTGTATTCAGATGACCACTGTTGCGCGAGGCGGTCGGTAACCCACAAAAAAAGAGAATGTTGTCTATGAAGCGAATCCTTGGCTCACTGGTTTCGATTGTCCTTGCTGCGTCACTGGTCGAGGCACAAGCACCGCGCGGGGCGAGCACTCCACGCGAGAAACTGGCGCGTGAGATCTACGCCGAGCTCGTTGGCATAAACACGGCGGATATGGCTGGCTCACCAACACGCGCTGCCCGCGCGATGGCGAAGCGATTTATCGACGCCGGATTTCCTGCCGAAGATGTGAAGATCATCCTGCATCCGGACGACTCCACTCGAGGCAACCTCGTTGTACGCTATCGGGGGAGCGGGAAGTCGAAAGCAAAGCCGATCCTCCTTCTCGCTCATATCGACGTCGTCCAGGCCCTGAAGTCCGACTGGCCGAGGGATCCATTCACTCTCTTCGAGGAGAACGGGTTTTTCTACGGCCGCGGCTCCGCCGATGACAAGGCGATGGCTTCGATTTTCGTCGCCAATCTCCTTCGGTACCAAGCCGAGGGGTGGAAGCCCGACCGCGATCTGATTCTCGCGCTCACTGCGGGCGAGGAAAGCGGCGAGATGAACGGTGTGGAGCTGTTGATCGCAAAGTATCGTGATCTCATCGACGCCGAGTACGCGATCAATGAGGGCGGTGGCGGAGTGCTCGACGGTGAGGGAATGAACGTTCGTCCGCTCTTCAACACGATTCAGGCGGCAGAGAAGGTGCCGGAAAATTTCACGCTGACCGTGCACAATCCTGGCGGTCACTCGAGCGTCCCGCGCCCTGACAACGCGATCTACTCACTCGCCAACGGGCTCGTGCGGCTGTCGCATTTCACTTTTCCTGTCGCAGTAAACCCGGTGACGCGCTCGTACTACGAAGCGAATGCAAAGGTTGAAAGTCGGCCCGAGATGGCAGCGGCCATGCGCGCAATCGCAGCGAATCCCGCTGACTCGGCCGCGGCTGCCACGCTTTCGACGGATCCGTTGTATGCGTCGACTTTGAGGACAACCTGTGTCGCAACACTGCTCAACGGTGGTCACGCCGACAATGCTCTTCCGCAGACAGCCACTGCAAACGTGAATTGCCGCATTGCGCCGACGTCGAGCGACGACGAGGCGCTGGCGACTCTGGTGCGGGTGCTCGGCGATACATCGATCTCAGTCGCGTTCAGAGATCCCGTTCGCGAGCTCTTCCCGAAGTCGGCCGAGGCCGTAAAGCCGGTCGTACTATCGGCTGTAACGGATCTGACGAAAAAGATGTGGGGAGACATTCCGGTTATTCCCGTGATGTCGACTGGCGCAACCGATGGCCGCTTCCTTCGCGCAGCGGGAATTCCGACTTATGGAGTGAGCGGAATTTTTTCGCTTCCTCGTGAGACAAACGCACACGGGCGGGATGAGAAGCTGAGGACGAAATCGTATTACGATGGGCTCGCGTTTCTCGATGCGCTGGTGCGGCGATTAGCGTCGAGATAATACGTCTCAAGAACACGTAATTTCGCTGTCGGGTGTTAACCCGAATCGCTTACTGCCGCTCCGGAGGAAGGCCTTTCCACGTCGCAGGACAAAGAGTCAGATCCTGCTGACGCGCGAGCTGCACGAACCTGGGATTTGACTTTAGCGGGTCGAAGAGCGGCTCGCACGCGAGACTCGCTATACCGACAAGCCCTTCCTGTTCTTTTACTGCGCGCTCGAGCGCTGTTATCGCCTCCTCGTACTGACCAAATGCAATATCGGCAATTGCGATTTGATAGTTGGGAGAGTTCCCACGTTTCTCGCTGATCAGGAGATTGCGCTGGCGGCGCGCGTCGTCCCAGCGCCCTCTCACAGCGTCAGCAAATACCAGATTCGCTCTTCCGTTGAACAGCGTAGAATCGATCCGGAATGCGGTTTCAAAATATTTGACAGCACTGTCGGGCTCGTTCTTGTATGTAAAGAAGAACCCCAGGCCCTGATGAAGAAGCACGTTGTTGGGGTCGATCACGAGCGCGATCTTGGCGGAGCTTATTGCTTCATCATAGCGGCGCGCCCACACCATGACCGCGCCGTAGATGCCGTTCGTGTTGGCAGAAAGTGGGTCGAGCGCGCGTGCCTTCTCTGCGAATGCCAAGCCCTCCTTCACTCTGCCGACTTGTGCGAGGGTCAGCGCGTAAGCGGAAACAATATCCGCGTTCAACGGATCCAGCTCAGCGGCCTTGCCAAGCGAGACAAGGCCATCGATCACTCGCCGCCCCATGAGAACGAAAGCCTGGGCAGCATATGCTTCTGCGACGTTG
>DASROK010000517.1:0-5898 GCA_035646915.1 Gemmatimonadaceae bacterium | reverse complement strand
TCACCTGCACCTGATACCTTTCCCCAGGTGGTGGAAAAGCCCCTGCCGGTTTCCGGCAGGGGTTTTTCACGCTCCAGGTGTTTTTCCTGTTGCAATCATGTAACGGCCGTTATCTTGCCTCGACCGCTTCCAGACCGGGGTCCCCCTGCTCGGCTGGTGACCAAGTTCAGGCTCGAACGTCAATAGGATGCAGCACCTCGTTTTCCGGGCAGTTCTTGTCCGGGTAAATCGTTTTCCCTGCTAACCGCGGAGACTTTTTCGCTGTTATGAAAGCCCTCGGTAGTCAAAGCGTCAGAGCCATTGCAGTCGCTGCGGCCGTTTCACTCGCCCCCGTTGTGGCCGGCGCACAGGTAGCGGTAAACCCCGACGTCGCCGCACTGGCAAAAATGCCGGTGGTGGACAGCTCCAGCCTCAAGAAAGTCATCGGGAATCTCGCCGGCAGGAGCGGGAAGCTGCTCGCCAGGTTTACTCTTCCCGTAAGGGCGACCCAGATCCCTGTCTTTTCAGGCAACCTGACCTATACATCGAAGTACCTGCCGGAGATTCAGACTGTCAGCGGCGCAAGCCGCATCGGGCAGTTCTCGCTTATTACAATGCGTTCGTTCCGCGACAAAATCGCGGGATCGGTAGGCGGTTACCGGGTTGGTTTCTGGCCTGAAGAAAGGGGCCGCCTCCGTTCCGAAGCTTATGAAAACCCGGAAGGCTTCATTGAAGTGACTCCACAGAATCAGGAGACAAGAATCTCCGAGCACTTCCGCCTCAAGGATTTTCTGACGCACGACCAGCACGATATCTGGCCAAAGTATCTCGTCCTTCGCGAGCCGCTTCTCGACAAGCTCGAGCTTGTGATCGCGGACCTCGAAGACCACGGAATTCCCGCCAGAAACGTTCACGTTCTCTCCGGCTTCAGAACTCCGCAGTACAATCTGGAATTGGGCGATGAAAGCGGCCGGGCGCGCGACAGCCGGCATCAGTTCGGCGATGCGGCCGACATTTTCATCGACAGCAACAACGATGGCCGGATGGATGATCTCAACCGTGACGGCCGCGTCAATTTCCGCGACACGCGAGTCATTCTCGCGGCAGTGGAGCGGGTGGAAAGCCTCTATCCCGACCTGATCGGCGGAACAGGGCTATATCACTCTACTGGCTCTCACGGTCCCTTTGCTCATATAGACGTTCGGGGCTCTCGCGCTCGCTGGTCGAATAACGTCCGGGTGGTAAAGCGTCATCACTCGAAGAAGTCAAAGAGTCGGAAGGTCGCGAAGAGAGCTGATTAGCCGCGTCTTCCTCCGCTTCAATCCTGCCCTGGCGTCCGAAAATCGCGCCAAGCACCAGTAGCACTGCAGCCCCCGCGAAAAGTCCTTTGTAGAACAGCACCTGCTGCTGCTCAGGACTGAGAACAATCTTCAGGCGTATCGCCATGGAGATTGCCCCAAACACACCTATTCCGGCGCCTGTCATCGTAAGAATACTGGCGATCTTTCTCTTCAGGAATCCATGCATGAAGGGAACTACGCCACCGAAGAGGGGTTGTGTCAAAGGCAACCTTTCCGCAGCAGCCCCTGTCATATCATTAATTCATTCTCCCCTGGGATTTGGCCCATGACCAGACACACGCGATGGACCCTGTTTGCGTTTGTGGTTGTTGCATCGATGGTGACTTCAAAGCCCGTCAGGGCGCAGGATACCTCGAAGAGCAAGACCCCTTCGTCAGTAAAGAGCGAGCCCGTTGTAACATCCTCTGACTCAGTCACAATCGCTGACGTTCAGAAGGCTGCCGACCAGCTTGCCATCGCGGTGCAGGAAGCGGTTCGCAAAGCAACTGAAGATCCTGCCCTAAAGGTTGCGGTGCTGAAAGTCGCAAGGAACGCAGTGCAGGCTGCCCAGATCGCCGTCACGCAGCAAGCCGAAACGCTGCAGACCGTTCTCGACTCGCTGGCAAAAGAAATTGCGATGGCGGCCTACAAACAGCAGTCGAAAGCAAAGAGTCACTAGCGCGCCATCTCCGCGGGCGCCTATCTTCGGCGCCCATGGCAGAATCTGCTTTCCGGGACAATGTTGTCGTAATAACAGGTGCCTCAGCGGGCATCGGTCTCGAGATCTCGAAGCTCCTCGCGCGACAGGGAGCCCGTCTGGTTCTCGCTGCGCGCAATCCTGCTTTGCTCGGAGACGCTGCAGACGCATGCCGCGCGCTCGGCGCCAGAGTTATCGCTGTTCCCACTGACGTATCCGACCGCGAGCAGTGCCGTCAGCTGATCGACACGGCGCTCGATGAATTCGGGCGCATCGATACTCTGGTCAACAACGCCGGCATCAGCATGCACGCGCGCTTTGACGAGCTTCACGACATTGAAGCCGTGGAGCGGATCACCGCCATCAATTATTTCAGCGCCGTTTACTGCACGTGGTACGCGCTTCCGCACCTGAAGAAAACAAGGGGAAGGCTTGTCGCTGTGTCGAGTCTCACAGGAAAGAATGGCGTACCTACGCGCACTCTCTATTCCGGGACAAAGCACGCAATGGCCGGCTTCTTCGATTCGCTTCGAATAGAGCTCAAGGATCAAGGGGTCACTGTCACAGTCATCTATCCGGGGTTCGTCGCGACCGACATCGCCCAGCGGGCGCTCGGCCCCGATGGGAAACCGCTTGGAACGCGCCCCGTGAACAAGAACGCAATCATGACCGTCGAGGAGTGCGCGCGTCAGACTGTCGATGCAATGAGTCATCGCAAGCGGGAAGTCATAATGACCGGCCGCGCACGACTGGGGATGATCGTCAAAGCAGTCTGGCCCGATCTCGTGGACCGAATTGCCGAGCGAGGAATAAAGCGCGGCCGGTGAGCGCGATATATTCACGTGCAACCTTGAGGAGGTATGATGCAGAAATTTCCGCTGACACTTGCGGCAGTATTGATCGCAGGTTGCAGTACAGCTGAGAAAACCCCGGCTGCAGATTCAACACAACCTGCCGCAACAGCCGCGAACAACGCTGATCCTGATCGCAATGCCGAAGGTGGAGGAATTCCCGCGGGATTCATCGCGAGAACCGACAAGCCAGACGCGGATATCTCGGGTGCGAAATACACAGTGAGCGGAAACGACTGGGAGGTGACGACCGGTCCCGCGCACATCGTCTACGCGTCGAAAGACATGGGCAACGGCAACTACACCGCATCGGCTTCCTTCGAGCAGCTGGAAAACCCCGCGCATCCCGAAGCTTACGGGATCTTCATCGGCGGACAGAATCTCGATCAGCCCACGCAGAAGTACACTTACTTCATTGTGCGCGGTACGGGAGAGCTCATGGTGAGAGTTCGCGACGGCGCATCAACCAGAGAAGTCGTCAAGTGGACAGCAGCGCCTGACGTTCCAAGAGCAGATGCATCCGGCAAGGCGAAATACGATCTCGCGGCGCAGGTGACCAACGACGCGGTGAAATTCAGCGTGAACGGAAAACAGGTTGCATCAGTCAGCAAAGCTGGTTTGCCGACCGATGGAATTGCCGGACTTCGAATCAATCACAACCTTCACGTGAAAGTTTCGCCGGTAACGATCAAGACTCCCTGATGCGAAAGGCACTGCCGGCAATTGTGCTGGCGATCCTTCTCTTCATCGGATTCAGGCCGATTGGACCATTGCCTCCAATCGGCCCTTTGCTTGATCCTGCCAACGGAGTGTGGGCATCAGCTGCTGCAGCGAATTTTCCTGCACGGCAGCTGGCAACAATCCCGGGACTTCACGACAGCGTTCTTGTCTTAATCGACGATCGCGGCGTTCCACACATCTTCGCATCTAGCGAGGATGATGTGTGGCGCGTGCTCGGCTATGTAGTTGCGCGTGACAGGCTGTTTCAGATGGAAGCTCAAACGCGGGCTGCCACTGGCCGCCTGACAGAATGGGCTGGCGAGCGCGCGCTGGAGACCGACCGGGAAAGCCGCGCCCTTGGGCTTGCATGGGGAGCCGAGAAAAAAGCTGCAGCATATGACCGAAGCTCCCCCGCATGGCAGGCGATGCAGGCGTATGCCGACGGCGTGAATGCGTGGATATCGCACATGCGCCCGCGCGATCTTCCTCTGGAGTATCGGCTTCTCAAGGCAAAGCCAATTAAATGGGAGCCCATACATTCGTTCTACTTTCTGTCGCGCATGTCGCTCACGCTCGGGCTCAATGACGCGACAACGCGGCGATTGAGAGCGCAGGCGCTCGTTGGAAAAGCCGCAGCGGATGCTCTCTTTCCGCTGAACAGTCCGGTTCAGGAACCGATACAGCCAAACGGTCAGTCATCTCCGCGTTTTGATTTTGCGGCGCTGCCTGCGCCAGGCGCTCCCGATCTGAGTGCGGCCGCAGCGCTCACCGTTCGCAGCGAGTTGCTTGCTGCGTTCAAGTCGTCCACTGGTGGCGAGCCGTCCGATGCTGTCGGAAGCAACAACTGGGCGGTTGCACCTTCACGCTCATCAACGGGCAATGCACTGCTCGCAGGTGATCCACATCTCGATCTCACGTTGCCATCCGTGTGGTACGAGATGCATGTCGTCGTGCCCGGTAAGCTCGATGCTGCAGGGGTTGGATTTCCGGGAATGCCCGGAGTTGTCATTGGATTCAATCGCAACGTCGCGTGGACGTTCACGAACACGGGATCCGATGTCAACGACTTCTACGAGGAAAAAGTCGACGACGCCAATCATCCGTCACGCTACTTGGTCGATTCGCAGTGGCGGAACCTGGAAAAGCGAATCGAGAAGTATCGCTCGCCGAGTGGATCTGTTATCGCGACTGATACGCTCTACTTCACGCATCGCGGGCCGATGCGGCGAATTCTCGGCAAGTGGTTGTCCATGCGATGGACGGCGTACGAGCCATCGCACGAGCCTGACAATTTCATGTCCCTGTCACACACCCGAAGTGTGAATGAGTGGCTCTATGCAATGCGCGACTACATCGCGCCAACGCAAAACGGTCTTGTCGCCGACCAGAGCGGAAACATCGCTATCCGGTCATCAGGTGCCTATCCCATTCGCCCGGGCGATGGTCGGGGCGACGTGATTCGCGATGGGTCGAAGGCGACGAGCGACTGGACAGGTTTTCTGCCGGTGGAACGGTTTCCGTTCAGCATGAATCCGCAGCAGGGGTACCTCGCGTCGGCCAATCAGCAGCCAGTCGATCCGCGCCAGAATCCGGCATACATGGGCTCTTCATGGTATTCGCCGTGGCGCGCAATGCGCATCAATTCTTTGCTGCGATCCGATGCGGCGGTCACGCCTGACAAGATGCGCCTTTTTCAAACCGATCCGGGCAGCGCACGCGCGGACGCATTCGTACCGCTGTTTCTCAATGCCGCCGCGCACGAAGATTCAATTGGTAATGGAAGCCCGAAGCTGACAGAAGCAGCGAAGCTTCTCGCCGAGTGGGACCGGCGCTATGTGCGGGACAACAGAAGGGCTGTGATCTTCGAGGCAGCGATGCGCGACCTCGCGCGCAGAACATGGGACGAGCTTGCGGATTCAACGAACAAAGACTCGCGCGAAGCATTGTCATTAGTGCCGGAGTCGCAGATTCTGCTCGAGCTGGCCACGACGCCCTCGAGCCCGTGGTGGGATGATCGCCGCACGCCGGTCGTCGAAGACCGTGATGCAATTCTCGCCGCAAGCCTTGTTGCCGGCTACGACACGGTGACTTCGAGAAATGGCGCGGCTTCGTCTGCCGGATGGATCTGGTCGAACAGACGCAAAGCGAATATTCGGCATCTGCTCCGGATTCCTGCGCTTGGCGCGCTTGGTATTCCATTGCAGGGCGGGCCCGGCACTCTGAATCCATCCAGCGGAGATGGCACTCAGGGCGCAAGCTGGCGCATGGTTGTCGAGATGGGACCGGAGATTCGTGCGTGGTCGATATATCC
>DASROK010000516.1:0-7211 GCA_035646915.1 Gemmatimonadaceae bacterium | reverse complement strand
CTCTGTGACCGCGCCTGAGAAGTTCTGTCACCGCCGCCTGATCAACCACGCCTGTTCCACCTGTTACCAGCACGAATTGATTCATGCCGGTGGATTACGCAGAAACGACGCCAGCGCCCTGTGACCCCGGCGCGTTAACCTCGTCAAATGAGGGGTAGAGGTTGTCGCCCGTCCTCGGAGACAAATTGAAAAGAGCGGTATCGATACTTTGTCTCGCCTTTGCGGCTGCATGCAGTAAGGGCGGAGATTCATATACTGTCGGTGCTGCCGGGCCCTGGAACGAGGGCTACGGCATCATGACTCGTCGCGGCATCGAGCTCGCCGTCGACGAGATCAATCGCGCCGGCGGAATAAATGGCGCGCGTTTCAAGATCCTCGCACGTGATGATGAAGCCAACGGATCACGCGCGACTGCAATTGCACAGGAGTTCGTAGCCAATCCTTCGGTCATGGCGGTTGTCGGCCATGTCAATTCCGGCGCGATGCTCGCCGCCGCGCGGATCTACGATGGCGCGCTGCCGGCAGTTGCAACGACGGCGTCGTCGCCTGACCTGAGCGGCGTCTCGAAGTGGACATTCCGCATCATCTCGAGCGATTCTCTCAACGGCGTGATTCTCGCGCGTTTCGCATCACGCATTGGTGGAAATGACAGCAGCCTGAAGCAGGCCGCCGTGTTGTACGAGAACGATTCCTATGGTCGGGGTCTCGCCGATGCGTTCCGCAGGGCATTTCGCGGAACGATCATCAGCTTCGATCCCATCAGCGAAGACGTGAACGCTGAGCCGTTCGTCTCGTTTTTCAAGCTGAGACAACCCGGAATTGTGTTCGTCGCGGGGCGTGAAGGCTCAGCACTGAGAATTCTTCGCGAAGCAAAGCGTCAGGGCGTTGAAGCCGTCTTCATTGGTGGTGATGGATGGCAGGGTGTTGTTGTAGACACTGCTGCATCCAGCGGCGCCTACGTCGGCACTTCATTCAACTCCGAGGATCCCTCGCCCGAAGTTCAGCGATTTGTACGTGCATTCAGGGGACGTTATCAGACCAAGCCCGACGCTTTCGCCGCGCTCGCTTACGATGCAACAAAGCTGATAGCGGAAGCTCTGATCAAGAAAGGAAAGAGCCGCGAGGGAGTGCGTGATTATCTCAGATCACTCAGCGCGACAAAACCCTTCGAGGGCGTAAGCGGTCCGGTTTACTTCAATGACAACGGAGATCCCATAGGGATGGGCTTCCACGTTGCTCAGGTCGTGTCCGGAACACTGGTGTCGGGTGGCGCGCGCGTCGCGATGGCGCCGGCGACCGCATCACAAGCGGAGCATCCTTAAGATGTTCGGTCAAACTCAGACCATTCGCAGAATGCTGGGCCTCGGGTTCGGCATTCTGATTCTTCTTCTTCTGCAGGCTGGTTTTGTCGGCTGGGCTTCTATCTCGAATCTTTCTGATGAAGTCGGTGCGACGTTCCGTCACGCCAACGAAGTCACTCAGCAGTCGGCGCGATTCTCACACGTCATTACGCAGGAAGTCCAGGCTGCGACAACGTATCTCAGCGACAGGGATCCTTCGGCGGAAACCGAGTTCCACCGTCTTGGACTGGAGGCTCACGGCCTTCACAGGACTTTCACGTCGCGCCGCGCGGATCTGGCTGGCGAGGTAGCCAATACACTGGTCGTCGACAATCGGTTGGCCGAAGTCGAAAACGCGTTCGCGATTGCCCATCGGCTTTCCGACCTTGGTCGGGAAGAGGAGTCACGCAATCAGGCGAGATTGGCCCGGCGTCTGGTGAGGCAGCTTCTCTCGGACCTGCAGAGGGTAGACAAGCAGAACAATCTGGCCTTCATTCGCGCGTCCGATTCGCTCAACGATCACGCAGTAAAACGCACGGCGCTTCTGGTATCGGTGATCGGCTTTGCGCTCGTTCTCGCATTCATCATCGTGATCCGCACGGCGAACGAGATCGGCCGTCCGCTGCGCTCACTCGTTCGTCACGCAGTCCAGCTCAGCCGCGGCAATCTTCAGAACCGGACCGCCACGCCTGGCATGCCAGGTGAGTTCAGAACCCTTGCTGAAGCGATGAATCATGCAAGCGAATCACTTTCACGTGTGGTCTCCGGTGCAGCACACACGGCCGACGATGTTGCGCGATCGGCCGGCGATCTCGCGTCGGCCTCGAAGCAGATCTCCGATTCAGCAGGACAGGTTGCGGACGCAGTGGGAGAAGTATCACTTGGCGCCGAAACGCAGGTACAGCAGCTCAAGAAAGTGAATGATGCGCTCGAGGGCATTCGAAGCCGTGCTGACAACATGGTATCCGGTGCCGGCGAAGTTCATGCGCTCGCGGGCGCAATTGAGTCAGAAGCCGAAGCAAAGCGCGCTGACATCAGTCGCGCACTTCAGATTCTGCTGGACGTGAGGACAATCGTTCAGAATGCCGCGACTGAAGTGAGCGGTCTCACAGCAACAGCGGCGGAGATCAACAACTTCGTAGTATCGGTGAGCAGAATCGCGGAGCAGACGAATCTCCTGGCGCTGAATGCCTCGATTGAAGCGGCGCGCGCAGGCCCGGCGGGACGCGGCTTTGCAGTCGTGGCCGCGGAAGTAGCAAAGCTCGCGGAACAGACTCAGGTCGCTGCCGACGACGTAGTGCGGCTTACCGACGCAGTGACCTCACGCGTCACGACAACATCGAAGGCAATGGAAGGAAGTGCGACTCACGTCAGCGAGATCGAGCGGGTAGGACGCGAGCTCAACAGCGCGCTCTCGACGATTGTGGCTGCTGCCGAGCGTACGCGGCACAGCGCTGCGGGGGTCACATCGTCAGCGCATGAGAACGTAAAGGCGGTTGAAGGTGCCGTTCAGAATCTGGGTCTCGTTGCCAGGACTGCGGAAGGCCACGCCGCCGCCGCAATGCAGGTCAGCGCTTCTACAGAAGAACAAAGCGCTGCCTGCGAGCAGATGACGTCCGCGTCTACGCAACTGTTGTCTGGATCACATCAGCTCAAGCTGCTCGTTGGAGAGCTTCGAACAGCAGCCGCTTAACTGCGGTCGTCAGACTCCGGACGCCAGTCGCCGGGAGACTGTCGACCGGCGACCGTCGTCCGGTGCCCGTCACTGAACGCACGGTGCCGCTGGATCACCAACTGGTTTATCGACTTTAGGCCGATGATCCAGATCCGCTACTCGTACAGCAATGTCGCGGATGAATGAAGCAACTCGCGACATGTGATCGTAGTCGATGTACTGCGGCTCGTCGGTCACCTGATGGTAGTCGGGCTCCTGACCAGTCGTAAAGAACGTGATAGGAATTCCATATCGCGCGTACATGTAGTGATCGCTGCGGCAGTAGATGCGCTCCGGATGACCGTTCGCGTCGAACTGGTAGTCGAACTTGAATGGGCGCGGGCTTTCCTTGTTGATGGCCTCGATTAGATCGCCCAGCTCGGTCGAGACACGCCTCGAACCGATCAGCTGCAGATAATCCGGCCCGCCGCCAGCAATGTCCTCGGCACCCCCGCGTCCGACCATGTCGATGTTGAGCTGCGCAACTATCTGAGCAAGTGGAACTGTCGGATGTTCCGTAAACCATTTGGATCCAAGAAGTCCTTTCTCTTCACCGGTGTGCCAGACAAAGAGAATGGATCTCTTTGGCTTGACCGGCATTGCCGCAATTGCTTCGGCAATCTCGAGAACAGTGACCGTGCCCGATCCGTCATCGTCAGCGCCGTTGCTGATTGAATCGCGGCGTGGCGGGCGAATCTTGCGGATGCTGTCGAGGTTGATGTGAATCACAGCGCGAAGCGAATCGCGTCTGGCCCTGACACTCCGGTCCCATGACGGCGCGCCGAGGCGTGTGAGCTCGAGGTTGTATGCGTGGAGCGAGTCGTGATCGACTCCCATGGAGCGCATGCCGATATGATCGTTGTGAGCACCGATGGCGACATATTCGTTTCTCAGTACCGGATCGCTGCCGCGAATTATCGCAATCACGTTGCGCGCGTACTCGGGATTGGCGCTGCCGGGAAATCGCGCAGACTTGGCAAGCATGTTCTGGAAGTACGTGCCGTTTTCACCAGCCGGCTCGAGCCCCAGTCTCGCAGCTTCTGCGCCGATGTAGGAAGTCGCCTTGTAATTGCCGATCGTACCCGTCTCGCGGCCCATCATCGAGTCATCCGCATACAGAAAAAGCCGGGTTCGGAGGTCGCTGGGGGTAATTGCAGCGCCGGTGCGACCGGGGGATGCCGCGGTGTTTACTCCGGCTTGATGTGAGCAGCCAACTGCCAGCGCAGTGAAAATCACTGAGGCGAGTGTCAACGTGTGGGGGGCTTTCAATTCGTTTTCCTCTCGATGCTTATCTTAAAGGTATGGACCGCAAAAAAGCCGTACTGCTTCTGAGCGGCGGCCTCGATTCAACCACCTTGCTCGCCCTGGCAACGAGCCAGGGTTACGCAATTCACGCGCTCAGCTTCCAGTACGGGCAGCGCCATCAAGCCGAAGTTGCCGCGGCGCGAAAGATCGCGAGCGAGTACAGGGTCGTCCAGCACGTGGTTGCCAACATCGATCTCCGTGTATTCGGCGGTTCTGCACTCACGTCTGATATCGACGTTCCGAAGAACCGCGTTGTCGACGAAGAAATCCCCGTGACGTACGTCCCTGCACGTAATACGATCTTCCTGTCATTTGCGTTGGCGTGGGCGGAAGTTCTTGGCGCTTCCGACATCTTCATCGGCGTAAACGCGCTCGATTACAGCGGCTATCCTGACTGCAGGCCGGAGTTCATTGCCGCGTTCCAGGAGATGGCTCGACTCGCTACGCGCGCGGGAGTTGAAGATTCCAAAACTTACATTCGTATACAGACGCCCCTCATCGAGATGTCGAAAAAGGAGATCATTCAGCTGGGGCTGCGTCTTGGTGTCGACTACTCGATGACCACGAGCTGCTATGATCCATCTGCATCAGGGGGTGCGTGCGGCGAGTGCGATGCCTGTCAGCTCAGATTGAAGGGATTCGCTGATGCAGGATCATCCGATCCAGGCAGATACACTACTACGCGTTTAACGTGAAGACGAGTAGTCAGGACAAGCAAATGACATACACCGTCAAGGAAATTTTCTACACGCTTCAGGGAGAAGGCGCCAACGCGGGGAGCGCGGCGGTGTTCTGCAGATTCAGCGGATGCAATCTCTGGACAGGACGCGAAGAAGACCGCTCACGCGCGGTGTGCAAGTTCTGCGATACCGATTTCGTCGGAATCGGCCCGGACGGCGGAAAGTTCGAGACTCCCGATCTGCTTGCTGCCGCCGTGTCGAACGCATGGAGAGGCGACCCTGAAGATCGGTTCGTCGTTTGCACCGGTGGCGAGCCACTGCTTCAGGTAGATGAGCCTCTCATCGACGCTCTGCATGATGCGGGATTCAGAATCGCGATTGAGACCAACGGAACGAGGTCCGCCCCGAACTCTCTCGACTGGATCTGCGTGAGTCCCAAGGCAGGAGCGCCGCTCATCCAGACAGCCGGCGACGAGATCAAACTCGTATTTCCCCAGCCTGGGGCCGTGCCCGAGAATTTCGAGACGATGGAATTCGACAACTTCTTCCTGCAGCCAATGGATGGACCGAATGTCGTTGAGAACACCAGGCTTGCTGTCGATTACTGCATGCAGCATCCCAGGTGGCGCCTCAGCCTCCAGACACACAAGCTTCTCGGAATCCGCTAGACAGATCCGGATCGGCGCGAGAATCGTATAATCGTTCACATGTCAGATTTCGGCGCGTTCATCCAGCTTGGATTCAGGCACATCACCGACCTGGAGGCGATGGACCACATCCTGTTTCTGCTGGCCCTTGCTGCGATCTATCGCCCGCGCGACTGGCGGAATGCACTCTGGGTAGTGACGGCGTTCACAGTTGGACATTCTGTTACCCTCGCCCTCGCGGTGACGGGCGCGGTTCGATTCCCCACTCCGGTCATAGAGTTTCTGATACCGGTGACGATCGTCGCGACATGCATCGAGAACATTCTGGTCGCCGACCGGCAGCGCGCACCAATGCGAGGGAACTACCGGCCGGTTTTTGCCGGCGTGTTTGGGCTTGTTCACGGGGCGGGGTTTGCAAACTATCTGAGAGATCTCTTCGCTGACCACATTGCGCTGCCACTGTTCGGATTCAATGTCGGAATAGAGCTGGGTCAGATCGTGGTGCTGTGCGTCGCCGCAGTGGTCCTCCTCACAATCGATGCCCTCATCTCCGCGCTGCGAAAGCCGGGAAGCCTGTCGGTACTGAGACTCAGAGTACTCGCGATATCTGCCACCGTGCTGGTTGTCGCGACACACTGGGCTGTCGAGCGTAATCCGTGGTAGGAGCAGTTACGCTTCTGCGATTTGCGCTGGGCCTGGCCGTCCATCCGCTTCACACGAGCTTTGCTCAGGTCACCTTCGATACACGCGCAAAGACAGTTGACGTATCCCTCAGAGTTTTTGTGGACGACTACACGAGCGCGGCTGAAGCCTGGGCCAGGGCGAATCGGGCGCATGGGGCCGCCCCTGTCGTCGAATACGCGACAGCCTCATTCACATTGCGCGCATCGAACGGCGGTCGCGTAGTGTTTCAGCCATGCGGCGACAAGCGCGTCGGTGACTTGATGTGGGTTTGCCTTCGCGGCCAGTTCGCGGGACAACCTTCCGGGTCGACTGTCATCAGCAGGATTCTTTTCGAGCGCTTCGACGATCAGGTGAACATCGTGCAGACATCGTACGACGGCCGCAAATCGAATCTGCTGTTCACGTCGGACGACGCCGCGAAACGAATTCCCTGATTACCTGGTAAGCGCCACACCCCACGGCCGCTGGCCCACACCAATCGTTGCAGTCACTTTCCTGCTGTCTACATCGATGACGGACACGCTGTTGGAAAGTCCATTCGCGGTGTAGAGCGTTCTCCCGTCTCTGCTCAATGCAATTCCCCACGGGCGCCGCCCAACAGGAATCGTTGCAGCAACTGTCCCGCTCGTGAGATTCACGACAGAAACTGTGCTCGTCCGTCCGTTCGCGGCGTAGAGCCATTTGCCATCACTCGAGACAACTACTCCTACGGGCTTCCCTTCGCCACGCTCCAGCGAGATGGTTCCGACCGGCTGATGCTTCTCCGCATCGACTACTGTGATGGAGCCGCCGACCTCCGCTGATATGTAGGCGCGCTTTCCATCTGAAGAGAACGTCGCGG